>JAYUBJ010000486.1:0-4380 GCA_043740915.1 Verrucomicrobiota bacterium | reverse complement strand
GGTGGAGCTTCAGCGCGATGGCTGCCTTGCCCATGGAAAAGGCCTTCACCAAATGCGCCACCTCGCGCGGAATCACGTTGGACGCCACGCTAATGACGCCGTCCGCGCCCACCGCCATGAACGGAAGCGTCAGCGAATCGTCACCGCTCAAGATGGTGAACTTCGGCCCGAGCGCGGCGCGCAGTGCGCTCACGCGATCGGGGTTGGCGCCGGCTTCCTTGATCCCCACCACATTCGGGCTGTCGTGCAGAAGGCGATCCACGGTGTCCACGCTGATCTCGATGCCGCATCGCCCCGGGACGCTGTAAAGCACGATCGGCAATCGCGTCGCCCGGGCGATGGCATGGAAATGCTGGAACAACCCTTCCTGCGTGGGTTTGTTGTAGTAGGGCGCGACCTGCAACGAGCCGTCCGCCCCGGCCTCTTCCGCCGCCTTGGTCAGATAAATCGCTTCGCTCGTGGAGTTGCCGCCGGTGCCGGCGAGCACCTTGAGTTTGCCATGCGCGAATTTCACGGCCAGCGTGATGACGCGGATGTGCTCCTCGAAATCGAGCGTCGGCGATTCCCCGGTGGTGCCGACGGGCACGATGCCGTCCACCCCGCCGCGGATCTGGGCTTTGACCAGACGCTCCAAGGAGGGCTCGTCGATTTCGCCGCTCTTAAACGGCGTGACGATCGCGGTGTAAGTTCCAGTAAACGTGTTCATGCCCAATACGGCGGGTAAAATCAGGGAAAGCGGCCGGTTTGACCAGCCTGAATTTCGCCTGAATTTCGCAGCTGAATTTTACAGGCGCGGCCAGAGGGGCGCATCTCAATTTCTGGCTAGCGAGTCCAGACGGTTGGTCGCCCGCCCGCAACGGAGTTGCGCCAGAGGGTATCCGGGTTATTCCACGAGGAACCGGGCGCTGCAGGCGGGACAGCGGGGCGGTCGGGCTTTCAACGCCGCCACTGCAGAACGCGCCGCGGCCAGTTCTTCGCGCAGCAACCGCTGCTGTTCAATCGTTTGGCGGATCTTCCACAGCGTGACGACGTTGATGGAAAACAGGTGAAACGGATGCCCGTGTTCCAATAGAGGAAGAAGGGACGGGAGTAATGCTGGCCGACGTACATGTCCGCCAACAACCAGGTGATCGCCGACGCAAACGAAAAAAAGATGCCGGGCCCCCGCCCGATGTACCACGAAGCCAGTGCCACCGGGACCGAGTAAAAGACAAAGACCCCCAATTCGTAGCCGGTGAGCCCGGGTGCGATCACGGCGGCGGTTTCGGTTGTTTCGGTTGTTCGGCATCGACTTCCCGTTGCAATTGGTCGCGGGCCGTCTCGGAAAGTCCGTGGCTGACATTTACATTGAACCGCGTCCGGAGATATTCCTCGAAAGTCATCCAGCGGCCTTCGTGGCGGACCGCCCGGGTCCAGGCACAAACCGTTACCAGGTTCCGCAGCTTCTGCAGCCGCGCAATCATGTGCAGCAACAAGAAGATCATCAACACGTCCAGGATCACCGTCGTTTGGGAGAGGGTCTGGTCCAACTCGGCCTGGATCCGCGCCGTGTCCTCGCGGAGCGCCAGCAGGCGGTCTTCCTCGTTCTGCATCCGCCGCACAATCACGCGGATCCGATCCATCCAATTGTTGCCCCCTTCCGACTGAATGAGTTTCAGGGCGTCCGCGATTTTTCCGGCCTGCAACAAGCTGACGGTTTCCGTCACTTCATTCAACTTGGCGGCGATCAACGGATCCAGTTTGTCCAACTGGGTTTGGGCATGAGGGTTCTCCGAGGTCAGTTGGTGCAATTCCCTTTGAATCCGCGGCAACTGTTGCAACGCGATGCGGTACGGTTCGAGTTGACTGTCTTTCTCGGTCAGCAAATAGCCCCGCTGGCTGGCCTCGGTGTCCACCACGCGCGACAATACCTGGCTCAGCGTCCGTTTTACTTCGAGCGTCCGGGCCACCCAACTGACGGATTCGGACAATGTGCGCGAGGTCTGGTAGGACAGCATCGCCACGACCAGCAGGCAGGCGAACGGCACCACCACCAGGAAACCGACCAGTCGCCGGATCGTGGAGTGCGGAGGCGCTTTATCGCTCATGGCAAGGGGAGTCACCGGGCACCAAGCCCGCGTCGACCACGGCTTGATTTGTGTTCGCCGGGCAGCGCTCCACGGACAAAGCGCAGTGATCGGGAGGGTCGCAAGTTTAATCCTTCCTCGGCTTCAGCCGTTTCTCAAAATAGGCGAACATGGCCTGATCCGACTTCTCCGCGTCCGCGCCCTTGAAGCCGTGGCCCGCGCCTTCGATTGTCAGCAACTCCACTTCCACACCGCAGAGTTTGAGCCGGTCGCGCATCCACAGCGCCTGCTCGTAGGCGACGTATTTGTCCTCCGTGCCGTGGATGAGCAGGGTGGGCGCGGCCTGGGGCGTCACCCACGAGAGCGGGCTGCCGATGATGTGCTTGTGGCGCTCCTGTTCCAGGTTGCCGCCGAACCACAACGGCAACACCTCGTGCGCATCCACGCTCTTGCCGTACGACTTCGTGAAATCGCTCGGTCCGTACACGTTGACCACGCACGTCACGGCGCTTGATTGTCCGGGGTTGCCACCGTTGCCCTCGAACTCCGGCACCCCCGCCGTCACACCGAGGAACTGCGCCAGATGTCCGCCCGCGGAGCCGCCCGTCACCCCGATGCGGTTCGGATCAATGTTGTATTTCTTCGCGTTGGCGCGCAACCAGCGCACGGCCGCCTTCACGTCATGCACGGCGGCAGGGAACTGGAACCTGGGTGCGAGCCGGTAACTCGCGGTGGCGGCAACGTATCCCTGTTGGGCCAGCGTCAGGCAAAGTGCGTTGTAACCCTCGCGGCTTCCCGCGCGAAATCCGCCGCCGTGAATGCACAGCACCGCCGGGAACGGCCCGGCACCTGTCTTGGGTCGCGCGATGTTCATCTGCAAATGCTGGTCGTCGGGATTCGTATATTCGACGTTTTGCTCGAACACGACCCGATCCGGGATGGCCAGCTCGGCAGCGGAAACCACGGTGGGGAGGCCGACGAGCAAGCAGAGGAGAAGGACTCGATTAAGCATGAACGCGAGTCTAGGGCGGTGCTGGAAGTTTGGCAAGCGCGACCCGAGAGCGCAGACCAAGGTGTTGCCCCCAAGACTCAAGGATGCGTCAGGTTGGCGTCCGATACCTCCGTTGGAGTTCTTCGCGAAGCCGGCGGGCTTTAACGTGCAGGCGTGGGATGAAAATATACCGGCCTTTTATGACCCATTTGCAAGCGCTCGCCGCCCGGCGGAGGCGCGAATACCAGCGGGCCACCCCGCCTGGCGAGGAAGTGCCATAGACTTCGACCCGCACGCTCGCAAAGGACTTATCCTGCGATTGACCGGGATAGACCTCGACATGGAGCGCCTGCAGCATGGTGATGTAAGGGGTGTACACCCATTCTTGTAGCGGTGCTGTCAGCCGCGCTTGAAAATGCGAGAGATTGGGATTGAACACCCAGCGGTTGACCGGACCCAGGCCGGCGAAATGATAAAAATAAAGCGGTTCACCATTCACGGAGATCCGCCCCGCCACCTGTCCCAGCCGGTATTGATCCACGTTCCACGGTGCCACCCCCGCCCCGATTTGCGGGAGCACCACCAACCCGCTGAACTGCTGCGGCCAGCGATCAAGGTATTTCTGATCCGCGTTGCGGTCGGCATCCGGACGGTCGTAGCACCACTCGAGGCACTGCCGGCGCCAACGGGACAGGCAATCAAGCGCTTCGGGGTTCCGGCGAAAACTGAGCCAGGAGACGTTATAAATGCCGGCGGAGTTCTCGAAATGCCGGTTCACCTCCGTGAACCGGTGCGCAATGATGGCGACTGATTTTTCAGCAATCGCTGCAAAGATGGGTTCGGGGTTCGCAAAAAACCACAAGTCGGCATCCAGATAGGTGACCTGATCCATCTGGGGTTCGGTGTCGAACAAATGCCCGGGCAGCACCGGGCTGCAAGTGAAGTAATACTCCAACCGGTTCCGGGTGGCTTTCACCTTCAGTAAATCGGGGTTCCGGTGCTCAAACTCCTCCATCGAAATCAACCGTATTTCCGGGAGCCGCAGTGCCGAGAGCATTTCCCAAGTGGCATCGTCCAGGCATAAGATCCAAAGTTGAAAGGCCGGGCAATGGCAGCGGAGCGATTCGTAGAGCGCGAGGCCACGAGTCAGGAAATACTGATCGAAGTAGGTGCAGAAATGGCGGATGGCAACCGGGGAAGGCATTATTCGCAGGCGCACAATTCCTTGGTCACCCGTTGAACCTGACGAACCTCCAATTGGGGATAAATCGGCAGGCTGAGGATTTCCTTGCAGGTGGCTTCCGTGTTCGCCAGGCCGCCGGC
>JAYUBJ010000485.1:0-13707 GCA_043740915.1 Verrucomicrobiota bacterium | reverse complement strand
CTGGGCTGGCTGGCCACCCCGGCCGCAAAAGAGTTTGCCGAGGGGACTCACGCCAAATTGCTGGCCCGGGTGTTCGGTGAGCAATTTGAGGTCGTGGCAGGCACGGGAGCAACGCAACCTAAAACGAAGGAACAGTTGAGTTCAGAGCGGGTGCAAACCACCAATTACCCAGACGCCACCTATGCCGCCAAAGGAACGGGTGAGCAGAAAAAGGAGCATGTGGGCTACTGTCCTAAACATTGACACAACACGGATGGAACTGTGGAATAGCGGGGATTCCTTGGGTCAATGTTCACCGATTCATCCGGCGGTTTCTCGATCACGCACAGTTCGCTGCGGAGCGACTCCACTCAATGGCCACGGCGGGCGGGCGACTACTTCGGCTGCGAACGGAGCTGACGCGTGGGAATCGTTGACAATGCGTTGACCGAAGCGGCGGGCGGGCTGGATCCTGCCGAATCTGTCGGTCGCGTAGTGTTGAACTGGATTGCCGGACTGCCACCCTGACCACTTTGCACCGAGGAACCTAGCTGGACGGCGGTGCCGGGAACGGGCGGAACTCCGGTTGGAATTGGTGCTGGAGCGACGGCGTTCTTGATACCGTTGTTCACGAAGTCGAGCATGCTGGTTTTCCCATTCATGGCAATCTTCACAGTGCCGGCCAGTTCATCGATCTCCACCACCTGGAGCAAGGAATCCTCGGAATAATCCCCTTCGTTGACGGTCAGATACAGCGGGTTGCCTTTGCCGACGGGCGTCACCACCAACATCGCCTTCTTCGGGATGGTCAGGCCGATGACACCGGTGAGTTTGATGTTCGGGGGCGGGCCTTCGTCGGGTTTCACTGGCTCGACGACCGGGACGGGTTTCAAGCCAAATGCGTTGCGGGTCAGGATCACCTCGTATGGATGATCCTTGGTTTCTGCAACGGCAGCCTGGGCAACGACTGCCAGCGAGGCCAGGCTGGCGATCCAGACAATCGATTGGGCGATCCGGCTCATGGATTCAGGGTAATTGACTCTCCACTTTAACACCACCGCAAAACCAGAGTTGCCGCGCGGTTGAGAGCTCCAAAAAGAAAACTCATTGCCTGCCCGATCCGCTCGCATCGCTGCGCTCGCTGACGCGGGAATATTGGTGACCCGCCGCCGCGGATCCCTACCATTGTCGGCGGCCAGGAAACCTGATTGCAAACGGCGCGGTGGGCTGTAGGGTGATTCTCAAGAGTCCAACGAAAACTCTTTGATCACGACGACGATGGCGGATGGCGCGCATGACGGAACTCCGCGTCCGGCAAATCAAATGCACAAGAACCGGCGACAACCTTTCTGCGATGGACTGACGCGGCGGCACTTTTTGAAAGTGGGTGCCCTCGGGTTGGGCGGGCTGGCTTTGCCGCAAATCCTGCGCGCCGAGGCCGCCGCCGGCCGGAAATCCTCCCACAAGGCGGTCATCATGATCTTCCTCGTCGGCGGGCCGTCGCACTTGGACATGTATGATCTCAAGCCCGACGCCCCGCTGGAAATCCGCGGCGCGTTCAAGCCGATCCGCACGAATGTGCCGGGCATCCAGATTTGCGAACATATGCCCAAACTGGCAACCATGATGGATAAATTCGCCATCATCCGCTCCTTGACCGGCGCGGTGGAACAGCATCTGTCCGACTTGTGCGTGAGCGGCTGGCCGGCGCGGGGCGAAGAGCGCCAAGGCGGTCATCCTTCGCTCGGCGCGGCGGTGTCCAAACTCCAGGGGCCGGTCGATCCCTCAGTGCCGCCGTTTGTCGGCATGGCACCGCCCGGAGGCATTGGCGGGAATGTCGGCGTCCCCGGTTTTCTCGGCGCGGCGCATGGGCCGTTCCGACCTGATTCAGCGGGCATGGCGAACATGGTGTTGCAAGGCATCAATCTCGAACGGCTCCAGGACCGCAAGAGTCTGCTGGCCAATTTTGACCGCTTTCGCCGCGACGTGGACGCCAACGGCAGCATCACGGCGCTCGACGCCTACACGGAGCAGGCGTTCAATATTTTGACTTCCAGCAAACTGCTCCGCGCGCTCGACCTCAAGAACGAAGATCCCAAACTCATCGCGCGCTACGGCCGCGGCGGCCCGCCCAGCGATGCCGCTTACGCGCCGTATTACATGGATCAATTCCTGATGGCGCGGCGCCTGGTGGAAGCCGGCGTTCGGTGTGTGACGATTTCGTTCGGCCTGTGGGACACGCATTCGAGCAACTTCACGGACATCCCCGGGCACGGGATGAAATATTCCCTGCCCCTGCTCGATCAGGGCGTCACGGCGCTGGTGCAGGATTTGCACGATCGCGGGATGCAAAACGATGTGAGCGTGGTGGTCTGGGGCGAGTTCGGGCGCAGTCCGCGCATCAACAAGGACGCCGGGCGCGATCATTGGCCGGCGGTCTCGAGCGCCCTGCTCGCGGGCGGCGGCATGCGCACCGGCCAGGTGATCGGCGCGACCAACCGCCTCGGCGAAGTCATCGAGGAGCGTCCGCTGCATTACCAGAATGTGTTTGCGACGCTTTACCGGAACCTGGGCATCGAGGCCGCCACCACGACGATTCCCGATCACAGCGGGCGTCCACAATATCTTCTCGAACATCAGGAGCCGATCCAGGAATTGATTTAGCCGGGGCCGTGCCGTAGGAAACCAAAGCCACCCGCAACTTGTAGTCGCACGCCTTCAGGCTGCGTTGGCGGGTGAAGGGTGACAGCGTGTTTGATTACGGGCCGTATTCGTGGGCGGGCCGGGGACGCAGCCTAAAGGCGTGCGGCTACGGGAAGTGGGTGAGGAGACGTACGGTTGCCTATTCCCCCGCGCCGTCCGCACCACCGCCATCGAGGTCGATTAGAATGTCGCGTGGTTCCGCGCCTTTGCTGGGGCCGACAATGCCGCGATTTTCCAATTCGTCCATGATCCGCGCCGCCCGGGTGTAGCCGAGGCGCAGGCGGCGTTGCATCAGCGAGACGCTCGCCTTTTGTTCGCTGCGAATGACCTCGATGCACTGCTGGATGAGCTCCTCGTCCTCGTCGATGCCGCTCTCATCGCCATAGCTGGCCGCCGGTTTGGAAAGCTGCTTGTGGATCTCCACTTCGTAGCTGGGCTTGCCCTGCTTGCTGATGTGATCGACGACATCCTGGATTTCCTGGTCGGTGATGAGCACCCCCTGCACGCGCGTAAGCTTCGCCGAGCCCGGCGGGAGATACAGCATGTCGCCCTTGCCCAAAAGTTTGTCCGCACCCATCGCGTCGAGAATCGTGCGCGAGTCCACCTTGGCCGCGACTTGAAACGCAATGCGCGCCGGGATGTTCGCCTTGATGACGCCGGTGATGACATCGACGCTCGGCCGCTGCGTGGCAACGATGCAGTGAATGCCGGCGGCGCGCGCCATCTGCGTGATGCGGGCGATGGCCATTTCCACGTCGGCGGGCGCGACCAGCATCAAATCCGCCAACTCGTCAATGATCACGACGACGTAGCTCAACTTTTCGGGAATGACGATCTCGTCGTCGCGCGGCACCACGATTTCCTCGTCCACTTCCACGGCGAATCCGTCCGAGCCGGCCTCGATTTTTTCCTTTTTCGCCATGAGCGGCAGCTCCGGTTCGGACGGCGGCACCGGCTTGCCTTTGGGGCGTTCGTTGAACGACTTGATGTTGCGCACGCCAACCTTCGCGAAGATCTGGTAGCGTTTTTCCATTTCATTCACGACCCACCGCAGCGCGAGGATGACTTTCTTCGGATCGTTCACCACCGGCACGACGAGGTGCGGCAGCGCGTTGTATTGCTGGAGCTCGACGACCTTGGGATCGATCATCACGAAGCGGAGCTGGTCGGGCGAAAATTTGTAGAGCAGCGAGGCGATGATGGCGTTGATGCAAACCGATTTGCCGGAGCCGGTGCTGCCGGCGATGAGCACGTGCGGCATTTCCGCGAGGTCGCAGACAATCGGATGGCCATAGACATCCTTGCCCAACGCCAGCGGAATGCGCGCCTTGGAATTGATCCATTCGTCGGATTCGAGCAGGTCGCGCATGATAACCTTCGTCTTCACCAGGTTTGGCACCTCGACGCCGACGGAGCTCTTGCCCGGCACGGGCGCGAGGATGTGAATGCGCTCGGCCTTGAGCGCGGCGGCGATGTTGTTCGAGAGCGCGGAAATTTTTTCCAGCTTCACGCCGGGCGCGGGATGCAATTCGTAGCGCGTAATCGTCGGCCCTTTGGTGATGTCGCCGAGCTGCACCTCGATGTCGAACTGCGCGAGCGTCTGTTGCATCAGCCGGGCGTTCGCCATCAACTCCTCCTTCGATTCCGTCGGCTTCACACTCGTGTCGGCGTGGTTCAACAGGTCCACGGAGGGAAACGAATAGTTGCCAATGGTCGGCGTGGAGGCGACGGAAATCGACTTGGGCTTGCGCGGTGCGGGCCGAGGTTTGGGAGTGGGTATGACGGGCAACGATGGCGGGGCTTCTTCCGCGGCGGGCTTTTCCGCGGCGGCATCGGCAGCCACTGGATTTTCGTCGGGTTGCCCCCCGGACTTCGGCTCCGGTGGCCGGGCTTCCGAGGGGCGGCCAATGATATCCGCGGTGCTGGCTGCCGTGATTTCACTGGCGGGAATCACTTCCTCCACGGCAAACATCTGCTCGGGCGTCGGCTCGGGTTCCGGTTTTGGTTCGGGTTTCGCTTTGGCGCGACCGGCTTTGGCGACTGATTCGGCGGAGCGCGGTGGCGGCACGCTCAAGTCACGCACGGTCGGCTCGGGCACCGGCTGCATATCGGCGCCCAGGCCGGAGGGTTCGTTCGGCGCGGGCGCCTCCGCCCGGCTGCCATTGCTGCTTTTCTCGAGTTGATCCTGCAACTGCTTCGCCTGTTTCCCCAATTCGCGCGCGCGGCGCTCGAGGGCTTTCTCCTCCGCCGTCGCCGCCGCGTCGCTGGTGGCGCTGGAGGTGAAAGAGGGCCAGTGCAAGCCGCGCAGCCAGGCCATCAAATGAAAATTGGTGAGGTAAATCAAACTGATCACGTAGAGCGTGACAAAGATAATTGTCGCGCCGATCTGGCCAAAATAGTCGAAAACCAGGTGGTTCATCGTGAGCCCGACGAAGCCGCCCGCGCTGCCAGAATCGAGGTGCGCCTTCATGCCGGAAAAATAATTGCTGTACAAATCCAGCATCCCCATGAAAGCGAACAACAGCACGGCCGCCCAGCGCTTGCAACGGCGCAGATAGGCCAGCGGTTGGAAGAAATTGGCGAGCCCGAAAATGAGCAGCAGCGCCGGCACGAAGTACGCCGCCGCGCCACAGACAAAGAAGATTGCATAGCCGGTGTGGGAGCCCACCGGCCCGATCCAATTGCGTTCGGGATGGTTGGGGGGGAGGTGATTGAACGCCAGATCGTTCCGGTCATAGGAAAGCAGGGCGACGAGCAGCAGCAAGGCCACGCTCACCAGCACGATGCCGATGATGTCGCCCAAGCCGTGTTCGGATTTCGCGTCCGTCGATTCCTTACGAGCCATGCGCGCAGACTACGGTTCCAGTTTCAAAGTTCAAAGGTGAAAGTTGCCGCGCTTAAATCCGGACACCGCGCCGGACAGTCACGGCCGAGCCTTCGGCGACGAACGCGGAGCCGGGCTTCCCACCCAACACAGCGGCAAACTCAGCGCCGTACAAATCCGCCACATCGCAGTCCAGGGAATTTTCCCGGACCTGCCACACGCGCCACGGCGGATGTTCGACTTGATATTCCAGGCAGCCGCCGTCCCGTTGCGCGGTGTAACCCCAGTAATGTTCCGTAATGAATTCCTCCTCCGAACCCGGCGCGATGGCTTGCAATTCGCCGGTGGTCTGCGCCACCAAACGGTTCCACCGGCCGCGCTGCCGCCAGGCGTACTCCACGCGCGGTGCGGATTCTGCAGTCGTTGACGAAATGGCGTGGCGCATGGGCCGGGCGATGTAGGGCTCGTTGTAGAGCCAGCGCGCCACCGCGGCGATGGCGGCGCGCGGGACGATTTCCTTGATGAACACCACGCCGCGCCGCCAGCCATCCGGGCTGCGGCGGCGGACGTAAAGGCGCAGATTCAACTCTTCAAAATTGCGGTGAAATGGGATGGGCACGCCGAGCACCCGGGTGTCGCGGAATTGAAACCCCACCAAGCTGACGAAGGTCTTTCCATTCCAGGCGTCCAACTCCGTCCCGCGCGGAACGTAAGGCAACAGGCGGGCGGGATCAGTTTCGTAATTGAGCATGACCAAGTGGCGCCACTCCGCCGTCAGGAATTTGTCGGGAGCTGCCATCGTCACACGTTCATTCCATTTTTCGTCGCCCCCATCCTACCTCGGGTCGCAGTGGAACCAAATCAAAACCAAAGCGCGACCCAGTTTGGACGCACCTGGATGCGCATCCGCGCACTGCCTGCGCGTGCGTAGCGCAGCCGTCCTCGGCTGCGAGTTCGCGGGGCGTCCGCGCCCCGTGGACCGGGCCTGGCCGCGAGACGCGACCAGAACTCGCAGGCGGGGACGCCTGCGCTACGGGGGAAGCGCGCGGCGCGGGACACAGCCGCGGTCCGCGCTGGCAATTGACTCGTCCCACTGCTTTGTTAAGTTTGTGGCTGCTATGCCCGGTGAACTGACCTCCAAACTCAAGAAAATCTGGGCCACCACCCGGGCCATTTTGGATGAACGGAGCGAGCAAACGCTCGAAGCGGTCCACAGTTCGCCCGTGTGGCGGTTCGCCCATTTCTGGGTGTTGGTGGGTCGCAGCTTTGTCCGCAATCGCTGCCCGGTGCACGCCACCGCGCTGGCGTACGCGACGTTGCTGGCCCTGATCCCGATGCTGGCGGTGGTGGTCAGCATCTCGGCCAGCCTGCTGAAGGAACGCGGTGAAAAACCCATCGAACAATTCATCGACTACCTGGTGGAGAATGTGATTCCCCGGTCCGAAGCGGAACCCAACTCGCTGCTGGCCCGGGCGCTCAACCGGACCACGGTGGACAGCACGGTGGACAGCGCGACCCAGGCCGAACAGGCCAAAGCCGCCGCGGAACTCAAGGCGGCGGAGGCGGCGAAAAACGCCGCGCAGCGGAAGGACACCGTCAAGCGCATCAAGGAATTCGTGGACAACATCCGCAGCGGCACGCTCGGCGTGACGGGGATGGTGGCGTTGGTGATGGTGGCGATCATGATGCTGGCGCGAATCGAGGAAACTTTCAATGACATCTGGGGGGTCACCCGGGGCCGGAGCTGGCTCGCGCGGATTGTGCAGTACTGGGCGGCGATCACGCTGGGGCCGCTGCTCTTGATCGTGGCGCTGGGTCTGACGACCAGTTCGCATTTGGCAGCCAGCAAGGAACGGCTGGCCGCCACGCCGTTCATTGGCGGGCTGGTGTTCCAGCTCTTCCCCTTGCTGGTGCTGTGCCTCACCTTCGCCCTGTTTTACAAACTCATGCCGAACACGAAAGTGCAGTGGCGCGCCGCGCTGGCGGGAGGCGTCATGGCAGGCGGCCTCTGGCACCTGAACAATCTGCTGGGGGTCGTCTTCGTTTCCCGCATCGTGAGCAACAACCAGATTTACGGCAGCCTGGGCGTCATTCCCATCGTGATGATCGGCCTTTATTTTTCCTGGATGATCCTGCTCTTCGGCGCGCAGATCTCGTACGCCTGGCAAAATCGCCGCGCCTATTTGCAAGATAAACTGGCGGAGAATGTCCATCAGCGCAGCCGCGAATTCATTGCCCTGCGCGTGATGACCCACGTCGGCCAGCGATTTCAAGGCGGTCAACCCGCGCCGACGGTGACGGGCCTCGCCGAATCGCTGGGCATTCCCTCACGACTCGCCACGCAGATTCTGGCGATCCTGATGAACGCGCAATTGGTCGTGGAAGTGGCCGACGGCGAGACCGCCTACACGCTCGCCCGGCCGGCGGGGCAAATCACTTGCCAGGATATTCTCCAGGCGCTGCGGACGAACCCCGGCCAGGAACTGGCCACCCGTGACGAGCCGGCGCGCGCGCGGTTGCTCGGTGAGTTTGAGAAAATCCAACAGGCCGAACGCGGCGCGGCCGCGGCCATGACGCTGGAATCGCTCCTCGCCGAACCGCGCGGCTGAATCAGAGCTTGGCAGTCGCCAAAATCATTTTATCATCCGCCGGGTGAATGCCGTCTTGAGATTTATAGGCGTGACCAATGCCGCGATCTGGCTGGGGTCGGCGATTTTCTTCACGTTCGGCGTCGCGCCCGCCGTTTTTTATTCCCCGGAGATGAAGGAGTTGTTCGGCACGGTGTTCCGCGAGTATGCCGGCGCGGTCGCGCAAGTGTTGCTGCACTATTTTTTCCGCGTGCAGTATGTGTGCGCGAGCATCGCCGTGGTTCATCTCCTGGCGGACTGGCTGTACACGCGGCGGCCGGTGGAGCGGTTGCGGATCCATGTCTTGGGCTGGGTGATTTTTCTGGTGCTGGCGGGGGGATTGTTCCTACAGCCGCATTTGCAACAATTGCATCGCACCCGCTCCAGCGTGACGTCCACCCCCGCGCAGAAAGAACAGGCCGCGACGTCGTTCGGCCGCTGGCACGGCGTGTCGCAGGTGGCGAATCTGGTGATGATGGCGGGTTTGCTCGGCTACTTCTGGCGGCTCGTCAACCCGGCGAGCCCCACCACCGCGCCGCGGTTCTTCAGTGAAAATAAATTCAAGTTCTGACGCGGCATTCCCCGCGTTGACAAGCCGGGGTGCGATTTCCGATTCGGCTGTTAGAGGGCGACGGTTGAACGTGATCATGAATAATTTGCTATAAGCCTCCGCAGCCAGTTCGTCGGTTATCCAGATGCTCTGTGCCAGCACGAACTTAGCAGCTCACCATTGCCCGGCCACGTACATGGCGAACACCTTTGCCTCGCTCGTCGGCGGAAAACCAACACGCACGGCAAGTTTGACCCCGGTGGGCAGGTTGCCGCTGCGGAATTTCGGCCACGTTACTTCATGGCGCGTGCCTGACTCAGCCACGCGCGCACCATCCGCGCCGGAATAGCCGCGCACCGGACGATCCAACTCGTCGAGCAGTTCCACGGTCAGCGGGGCGGCGGCGGAAACACCGTCCACATTTAGAAACACCTTGACTCCACGCATGCCGGCTTCAAATGGAGCGGAAACAAGCTGGCCGGGGTCGGAAAGGCTCTGTCGCGAGAGATAACCGAAGCCATCACGCCGCAGGGTTGCCAAGCCGATCTCCTGCGAGCGGAATTTCTCTTCGCAATCCCAATGCGAGTACCAGATGTAAGTCTTCTCGCCGACGTTGACAAAGGCGTGGCCCTGCAACAAGGCGACCGAGTCCCATTCGCCGTCGCGGCCGTGTTCCAGGAACTTGAAGTTCGGAACCGCCTCGCGGAAGTGGACGCCGTCGTTGCTGATCGCCAAGCCAAGGTCGATTTTGAGGCCGTCCAACGGCTTCGCGTCTTTGGCCCGGTCACGCGGCACACCCTGCCAGATACCTTGCAAGCCCACCACGACATTGCCGCGATTCCACACACCAACGCCCATGTGCATTTGTTTGGCGTAACCTTGGTGCAAATCTGAAACCGGTGGCTGCGCCTCGACCGTTTGCTGCGCCAACACCATCGACAGCGCTTTCGCCCGCGACCAGGAGCGAAAATCTGTCGAGCGATACGTCTGCATCATTCTACCCACGGACCGGCCGTCATTCAACCAGCACCACGGAGAAATAAGCTGGCCGGAGGCGTAATAAAAATTACCGAAACGGTACAGGCTGCTGACTTCAAACCGCTCACCCCCGGCGTTGGCCGGCCGATCCCCAACCACCATCCAACGCAATCCATCCGCGCTGGTGGCCGTGATCATGGCACCAACGCGCCCTTCCTTAATGCCAACCTTGCTCATCCCGCCGCGAATATCCTCGTGCGGCATGTGCGCGATGTAGGCCACTTTGAACCGCCGAGCGGGATCGGGATCGTCCGGGTCGTGCAGCACGGAAAGGAAATCGTTGACCAGCGTCATCGACTGCACTTCGGCCTCGAGCAGACAAATGTTGTTCCGCTTGTTCCCGCCGAGTTCGACCAAGCCCAGCTCCGGCTTCGTCCAGTGAATTCCGTCGGCGCTTTCCGCGTAACACATGGGCCGCCACCAACCGGGTGCCTGCCCCCGTTCGAGTTCCCGCTGAATCATCCCCAGATACCACATGCGAAACCTGCTGCCATCGTGCATGACGGTGCCGTAGAGAATTGCGTGTCCGTAATCCGGAGAGCCTTTCGGCCCGCAGCGAACCACGGGATTCGCTGGATGCTTCACCGGCGGCACCAGCGTCAATTTAAGATTGTGTTGCCACGCGAGGCTTTGATCATCGAAGGCAAAGAAGGTCGTTTCGGTGCCGCGCTGATTCGAGCGCGGTGAAACCTTTCTTCGCTTTGCTGGTTCGGTGCCGACCAGAGGGCTGGCCAGCAACGGCGCGGCGGCAGCAGCGGCGGCGCGTTTGAGAAATCCTCTTCGCGAATTAAGCATAGGATAGTGGCCAGTTACTCATCAGCCGCGCGTGAACCGAGGCAAGGGATTAAGCCACCGATCATCGTTCATTGGTCGAACGCTTGGGATGCAGGGGTTGAAACGGTCAACGGTGCTGAATATCCCAGCGCTTCAGCAGAGTTACGGCATCGGCTCCACATCCGGCGGGCAACCCGCGGGGCAAGCCCGCCTCCACGTTAATGCTCTGCCAGCGAGAATCCGTCTCCCGACCTGAGACGCCCGGAAATTCCGCAAACGTGGCCGGTGTGAAAAAGGTTTTGTCCACGCGCACCGATTTCAGATCATAAACATTGCGGCTCGCCTGCCAGCGAACCTCGGGCCAAAGCTGCATTTCCGGTTGCGGCCAGCCGCCGATGAAAGAGTCGCGCAGCTTCACCTCGCCGCCGGTCGCGTAAAAGTTTAGTCCGAGCAACGTCACGCGGCGGGCGTCCAGAACGGTGTTCGGCGACACGCGCAGTTCGCCCGTTCCGTGCTCCCGACGGATCAGCACATTGTCGAGCGTGAGCCGGCAAGGCTCGGCCGGTTGGTCGCGACCTTGCAAGTACACCGTTTTTGCGGCGGACGAGATCACCACCGAGTCGCTGACCGAGTACGTCCCGGTGTCAAGGAAGAAAAGGTCGAACCCGATGCAGTCACGAATCAGCACGTGGCGGTATGTCGTCTCACTGTGACCGGTGTCGCAGATGCCGGTCGCGTTACCGATCGAGGTGAAGCCGTCGACGCGATACCGGCACTCGCCGTGCGCGCTGATGCCGTCATCGCCACAGTCGATCGCGCGAATATTTTCAAACACCACGTCGCGGCAATCGGACAGATTGAAACCGTCGTTGTAAGGCCGGGTTGCCGTCAGATTTTTCACGACGAGGTGGGACGACTTGCCGTGGATCAGCACTCCTGCCATGCGCATCGGAACCTCGACCTTTGCTGCCGCCAGCGATTGCCCTGGATGCAAACGGATCCAAAACGAGCCGTGAATGTAGCCGGTGCGCGCGGTTTTTGTGCGTTCGGCATTTTTCACAAACGTCCATTCGCCCGGCTGCAGCGCCTCGGGCGACTTCAAAGGTTCGCTCGGCCCCTTCGAGCAGCGGCGCATCCGGTTGAGTTTGCCCTCCATCACGAAAAACCAACGATCAATGATTGCGTCGGTGAGCGGTAACAGATCGTCGTGTCGAAACAATCCTGGCGCGACTTCCTTCCACGTCGCCGCATCGAGCGGGTCGCAACCATCGAGCGTGGCGCCGTGACCATCCAGCGTGATCGGCCGACCCGGCTCGCCCGATTTGTCGAAGAACGCGGCCCAGTCACGATGCCGCACCGGTCGCAGATGTATTGAGTCTCCCGGCTGGGCGAGACGAATTGCCTGCGCAATCGTCTTCACCGGGCCGTGGGTGTCGGACGGCTTTTGGGCCAGCCCATTCGCACCGTCATTCCCCAAAACCGGATCGACATAGAAATTACGTCCGCCTCCCGATGTGCCCACCCTCGGCTCGTCTGCGCCAGCCGCGGAAAAATGGAGCAGCCAAGCAACCACCCCCACAACGATACTCCAGCCCGCGCGACGGGTCGGAGTCGGGAATTCTCGCCGCAAGGTGTTCATGCCAGAAAGTTGCTGATTGGATATTTTCCCGACAAGCACAAAACTGCTTGCCGCCTGCCGTCACATCGCATCAACTGCTCATACTAAAACGGTTTTAAATAGGCTCGACCTACGCCATGCATTTATTTGGCCCATTGGAGAGGTACGCGGACACGGTCGTGTTCGAGAACATCGGCAAGGGGCCTGTCTCGGCAGTTCCTTGGTTTGGATTCTCCTTTGTTCGGATTCGATCTTCGCCGTCACGTTTAAGCGATTGATCGGGATGTTACCGACCAACAATCCCTCATATCACGGAACCGCCCGGCTGGGGTCGAAAGCATGAGGAGTGAAAGTGGTTGGCGGTGCAGGAGTCAGTGTTTGGTGATGGTGTCACCAGGACGTATGGTTCCGGCTTCCACCACTCGCGTGTTGATGCCGCGCAGGCACAGCTTTTTTCCTTCAGGGGAGTTGACGAAGGTCATTGCGTCCATGCCAAATCTCTCGACGAATTTTTTGCAGCCGGTATGGGGTTCAGCGGTGACCTCGATCAGGGCGGAGCCGATGGCCAGGCGCGTCCCGGCGGGCAGGTTTTCCAAGCCCAGATCCAGATCCACGTAGAGCTGATCGCCGGCCAGCGGCCAACGATCCTGAGTGCCAGCGACAAGTTGGGCGACGCGGGCGTTCATGAGGGTTACCTGGGTGGCGGTGTTTGCGACGCGCTTGGGAACGGCCGAGTCGCCCCGGGTCCGCCAATTGTCACCGACCAGGCCCCATATCAGATCGAGTTGGCCCTCCTCCAGGAGTTCGCGCGCACCGCTGGTGGGTCGGCGAACGATCAGTTGCAACACCCCTTCATTGGCCGGGGATTGGCGGATCGCTTCGAGGCCTGCGTTCAGTTCATCCGTGGTCAAATGTTTGAAGTTCATCCGACAACGTCCACATTAAAATCGGTGCATCGCAAAACAACGCGAAAAAACTACTTTGGCATCCTTCGGCATTCAATAAGAAATTCTTGAACCGGAGCGCTCCCGCATGATTAGGTTGTTACGAAAACAATTCTGCCAGCGTCGCGGCCTGGCACATAACATGAGACTCCCCAACCCCAGATTCCTGCTCCTGTTCTTCCTGCTGTGGAATCTGGCGCGACCCAATACGAATGCGGACGAGGGGGTGGCGTTCTTCGAGTCGAAGGTTCGTCCGCTGCTCGTGGAACGCTGCCTGGAATGCCATGGTGGAAAGAAGGTCAAGGGTGGCTTGAGACTCGACACGCGTCTGGGTTGGCAAAAGGGCGGGGACACGGGTGCGGCGATTGTGCCCGGAAAGCCGGACGATTCGCTGCTTATCCGAGCGGTGCGGCATGAGGACCAGGATTTGTCGATGCCACCGAAGAAGGCGCTCAGTGATGCCGACATCGCCACGCTGGTGCAGTGGGTCCAGATGGGCGCACCCGATCCTCGCGGTGGCGCCGTCGCTGTCAAACCGAAGAACGCAGGCATGGAGGACCGGCTAAAGCATTGGGCATTTCAGCCGCTACATGCCAGGCGGCGCTCCAGCATTGATGCTTTAGTCACGGCCGGTTCCCCAGCGGATCGCT
>JAYUBJ010000484.1:0-4411 GCA_043740915.1 Verrucomicrobiota bacterium | reverse complement strand
AGAGATTTATGAAGCTCCCTGAGTTGCAGTCCAAAATAATCGCCGCCGCCCGCGCCCTGCCGCCGGGCGACCGGGTGCCGTATGCCTTTGAAAAGCGGATCATGGCCCATTTAGCCGCAGCCCCGGTACCGGATGGCTGGTCGTTGTGGAGCTACGCCCTGTGGCGCGCCGCCGCGCCCTGTGTGGCGGTGATGCTGCTGCTGGGCGGCTGGACTTTCTTGGCCGACGACCTGGGGGGAGCCCGTCCGTTGGCCAGCGATTTTGAGGACGTGGTGCTCGCGGCGGCGGATAATTGGGGGGATAATTTAGGGGAGAACTAGTGAGGTTCTGGAAAGTCATTCTGGCGACGCTGGTGATTTATGGCGCGGGGGTAATCACGGGCGCCCTGGTTGTCAACCTCCGTTATCCGGAGGAAGCCCGCCCGCTGTCGGTCAAAGCGGCCGCCCCGCCCGCGCCCCCGCTCCAGATCCAACGCAAGGAATTTTTTCTGCGGATGAAACGCGAGTTGCGGCTCCGGGCAGACCAGCAGCAGCGCATTGAGCAGATCATCCACGAGAGCCAGCAGCGGACGCAGCCGTTGTGGGACCAGGTGGCGCCGCAGATGCAGGAGGAACTGCGCGGGGTGAAGGAGAAGATCCGCGCCGAACTTGATCCGGACCAGCAGGTAAAATTTGCGGAGTTGCTCAAACCGCGGAGTCCGCGCCGGGCCGAGGATTCGCGCAAGTCTGAAGAACGCCGGGAACGCGGGACGCCGGGGAAGAACCCATCCAAAAACCTGCCGTCCAGTCCGGCGCCCGCCAACCCGTAAAGCGGGATGCAGTGGGCGCTATTCCCGGGTGATGCCGAAAGTTTTCTCGAATTGATCGGAGAACTGGCGGATTTGGTCGGCAATGCGTTGCGGGGCCGCGCTGAGGGTGCCGAGCATGCGCGGCGTTGTTTCCGGTTTGCAACGGATCAATTCGGCGGCGCCCACCACCAGGGAGAGCTGGTTGTTCACATCATGCCGCAGTTCCGAAAGCTTGCTGTTCAAGGCGACCACTTGCGCGGCGGTCAAGGTCACAGATTCAGAGGGCACGGCCATGGGGGATTGTTGTCCCGGAAACCGGGGAATAGCAAGCGGGTTCCGCCGGGAGCACCGCGAAAAGGCGCGAGATTGGCCGTTGACGGGCGCGGAGGTTTCGGGCAGTTGTACCAGCGTGCCAGAACTCGATTTCCAATTCATCTTCCCGGGTTTGGCCCGGTAATTCCCATGAAGCCCATCTGCCTGCCCGTTTTTTTGCTGTTGACCCTGCTGTTCGCTCCGCCACTGACGGCGCAGCAAGTTCCCGTCATTGAAAAGACGCTGGCCAATGGCATGCGGCTGCTGCTGGTGCAACGCAACGACGAGCCCACCATCGCCGGCGGCTGGGTGGCGCATGTCGGCAGTTCCAACGAACGCCCCGGCATCACGGGCATCGCGCATCTCTTCGAGCACATGATGTTCAAAGGCACCCCCACCATCGGCACGAAGAATTACGCGAAGGACCTGGAGATCATCGCCGCGCAGGAAAAAGTGCGCGACGAAATCCGCAAGGAGGAGGCCAAGATGCGCGTCGCTTATCGGCGTGGGGAGATTACCGACCTGCTCAAGCCGGAAAGCAAAACGGAGCGGTATCGGGAACTCGAAAAACAATTCAATGAACTCATTGTCCAGCAGCGCGACATCCTGGTGAAGAATGAATTCGACCGCATCTACACCACCGGCGGCGCCTCCGGCATGAACGCGTTCACCAGCGAGGACATGACCGGCTATTTCATCACCGTGCCGGCGAACAAGCTCGAACTTTGGATGTGGATGGAATCGGAGCGCCTGCTGCACCCGGTCTTCCGCGAGTTCTACGCCGAGCGCGACGTGGTCTTCGAGGAGCGCCGGATGCGGACGGAGTCCACGCCGTTGGGCAAATTTGCCGAGTCGTTCGAGTCGCTGTTCTGGGAGTCGCATCCGTACGGCTGGCCCGTCATCGGCTGGCCCTCGGACATCCCGGCGATTTCCAAGGCGCAGGCGGATGAGTTTTACGGCATTTATTATGCGCCGCAAAACATCACCTTGATCCTGGTCGGCGATTTCGAGGCCACCAAGGCGGAGCAACTCGCGTCAAAGTATTTTTCCCGCATCCCGCGCGGCCAGACCGAGCCGCCCGACGTGGTGACGCTGGAGGTCAAACAGGTCGCTGAGAAACGGATGTATGCCGAGGCCGAGACCAATCCACAGGTGGATATTTACTGGCACACGGTGGCGTTCGGGCATCGTGACTCCTACGCGTTGCAGGTGCTGGCGCAACTGCTTTCCACGCGCACCGGACGGCTCTACAAGGAACTGGTGCTGGGTTCTGAGGTTGCCACGGACGCGTTTGCCAGACAGGAGTCCCGCAAGTGGGCGGGGGTGTTCAACGCCGGCGGCGAGGCCAAGGAAGGCCACACGCCGGAGCAAGTCGAACAGGGCATTTACGCCGCCCTGGAAAAACTGAAGCAGGAGGATCTCCCGGCAGAGGAACTGCAAAAGGTGAAAAACAATTTTGCGGCCGGCGAGTACCGCAAGCTCGCCTCGAGCATGCCGATCCTGATGCAGTTGATCCAGCACGATGGCCACGGCAACTGGCGCGAGATCAACGAAGCCGGGGCGAGATTGCAGGCCGTCACCGCGGCGGACGTGAAGCGCGTGGCGGCCGAGTATTTTACCAAGGAGAACCGCGCGGTGGGAATTTACACCCGCAAAGGGGGGAAACCGTCGGCGGAAGACCCCGATCTCGCCGCGCTGCCGGCGGAGTTGCAGGGGCCGGCGAAGCAGATTGCCGCGCGTCTCAAAACGGAAAAAAATCTGGAACAATTGAAACAGCGCCTCCAGCAGATGGAGGCCCAGGCTCCACAGGTGGAGGAGAAGAACAAACCGATGTTCAATTTTATGCGGAAGAAGGCCGCCGAGCGGATTGCTGAACTGGAGAAGAAATAATTCATTGCACATGAAATCACATTTTCACCCGCGGCATCTGATTTCCATGGCGCTGGGCGCCGGCTGCCTGCTGGCCGGGCTGCCTGGGGGTTACGCGGAGGACATTCCCGACCGACCGGAAAAGCTGGCGTTCCCGCCACTCAAATACGAACCGCCGTCCACCGCCAAATTTCGCGTGGCGCTTAAAAGCGGGCCGGTGGCCTACGTCGTGCCCGATCGCGAACTGCCGCTCGTTAATATTTCGATCCTAGTCCGCACCGGCGATTACACCGTTCCGGCGGGCAAGGAGGGGCTGTCCGGGTTGACGGGCTATCTGCTGGCGCGCGGCGGCACCAAATCCAAGACGGCCGAGGCGTTGGAGGAGCGCCTGGCGTTCCTCGCCGCGGGTCTCGGATCCGCCGTGGGTGACTTGCAGGGCAGCGTCACGTTGAATTTGTTGTCCAAAGATTTGGAGGAAGGGCTGGCCATTCTGCGCGAGGTGCTGACCGCGCCGCGTTTTCAGGACGACAAGACGGCGCTGCGCAAGCAGCAAATCCTGCAATCGATGAAGGAGCGCAACGATGATTCCACCAACATCGAGCGGCGGGAACGCAACTTTCTGGCCTACGGTGACAACTTCTGGGTGAACCGCCACATCACCGCGGCCTCGCTCGATTCCATTACGCGGGGCGACATCGAAGGGTTCCATCACAAGTGGTTTCATCCCGGCAATTTTGTGGTCGCAGTGAACGGCGATTTTGACCGCGACGCGATGGTGGCGCGGCTGGAGAAATTATTTGCCGACTGGCCGTTCAAGGGCGAGACCGCACCGCCGATTCCCACCAACAAGACCTTTGCGGCGCCGGGGGTTTATCTGGTGGACAAGGAAGTGAACCAGGGGCGTGTTTCCCTCATGCTACCGGGCATCCAGCGCGACGACCCGGATTTCATGGCGACGCAGGTCATGAACGATATTCTGGGCGGCGGCGGTTTCACCTCGCGCATCATGAACCGCGTGCGTTCCGACGAAGGCCTGGCCTACTCGGCGGGCTCGGGGTTCCCGGGCGGGGTGTATTATCCGCTGTCGTTCATGGCGGGGTTCCAATCCAAATCGCGCACAGTCGCCTACGCGGCCTCGATCGTGGTGGAGGAAATGACCAAGATGTTTGCCGAGCCGGTGAAAGATGAGGAATTGAATACTGCCAAGCAGGCGTTCATCGAGACCTTTCCGCGCACCTTCGCGACGAAGGGACTGGTGGCCAGTGTGTTTGCCGGGGATGAATTCACGGGGCGCTTTGCGAAAGACCCTGATTACTGGAAAAACTATCGCACGAAAGTCAACGCCGTGACCAAGGAAGACGTGCAGCGGGTGGCCAAGAAATATCTGACGCCCGAAAAGCTGGTGATCCTCGTCATTGGCCAGAAGCAGGAAATCCTCCTCGG
>JAYUBJ010000483.1:0-4416 GCA_043740915.1 Verrucomicrobiota bacterium | reverse complement strand
CGGCCGGTCTCGATGGCCGCGGGCAGTTTTTCCAGCCGGTTTTCCTCAATCATCTTCCGCACGGTCGGCGTGTTGATCATGATTTCCTGGGCCGGCGTCATGGCGCCGTCGATGGTGGGAACCATGCGCTGGCAGATGACGGAGTGCAGGGTGCTGCAAAGCTGGCGGCGCACGGTGTCGCGCTCCTCCGGCTTGAAGAAATCGAGGATGCGTCCGACGGACGAGGCGGCGTTGGTGGTGTGGAGCGTGGACATGACCAGGTGGCCGGTGTCGGCGGCACTCATGGCGGCGGCAAAACTAATGGCATCGCGCATTTCACCGACCATGATGATGTCCGGATCCTGACGCAACGCGCTTTTCAGGCCCCGTTGGAAAGAGGCGGTATCGAGCAGGATTTCACGTTGCTCGATGACCGACTGGTTGTCCTCGAACATAAACTCGATGGGGTCTTCGAGCGTGACGATGTGCCGGCGGAGATTGGTGTTTACATGCTCGATCATGGCGGCGAGCGTGGTCGATTTACCGCTGCCGGTGGTGCCGGCCAGCAGTACGATACCGCGGTGGGCCTCGGCAATAGTCTTGCAAATGGGTGCCAGGCCGAGCGCGTCAATGTTCGGCGCCTGCCCCTTGACATAGCGCATGGCAATGGCCCATTTGCCGCTTTGTTGGAATACGTTCGTCCGGAAACGCCCGGCCTCGGGGGTGAAGTAGGAGAAATCGGTTTCGCGTTCCAGGTCCAGATTCTTCTTCATGTGCGCCGGGCAAATGATGCCGAGCACTTTTTCCATCCATTCGCGCGTCGGCAATGGGCAGTCAATCGGCGTCAGGCGCCGGTTGATCCGGACAATCACCGGGGCATTTTCCTTGATGTGAACGTCGGAAGCGCCGCCATCGACGGCGGCCTTCAGAATCTTGATGAAGAGTTCCATGCCCGCACTCTAACCGGAAGGGGAGGAACTAAGCCAGCGAGGAAAATGCGAGTTGGCTGAGGCGCTCCTGCGACTGTCGGGAGAGATTCATGAACACCATCGAGATGGAATATCCCGAGTGGCGGTTGCCGTTGCATTCCACGACGATCCCGGTGGCGCGGACTTTTTTGGCATCCCGCGCCGAATGCAGATCGACGGTCATTTCCGTCCAGGTGGGCACCGGTTTGGCGCTCAGGAATTCCACGCCATTCTTGCTGATTCGCACGCTGTGGGCGGGCAGAGAAAGCTGGGTGGAGTTGGTTTGAACCGTGATGGGCTGGAAGACGCCGGAGGTATCGAGTTTAGTTGTGCTCATAAGGGTGCTGGGAATCTATCACAATCGGTCTGAACGTCAAATTAGTTGCTTACCACTCGATGACCGCCGCCCCCCAGGTCAACCCGGCCCCGAAGACCACCAGGAGGATCAGGTCGCCCCGCTGAACCCGGCCCAGACCGACGGCTTCCTCCAAGGCGATGGCGACCGAGGCGGCGGAGGTGTTGCCGTATTTATGAAGGTTGACGAACAGTTGCTCCGGCTTGGCCCCGAGTCGTTGCCCCACGGCGTCGATGATGCGCTGGTTGGCCTGGTGCGGGATGACGCATTTTATTTGCGCGATGTCGAGGTCGCATCGTTCCAGGGCCTCGCGCGCCGCCGTACACATCGCGTTGACGGCACTCTTGAAAGTTTCCTTGCCGTCCATGCGCAGGTAATGGAGCCGGCTCTTCACCGATTCCAACGTCGCGGGACAACGGCTGCCGCCGCCGGGCATGGAGAGCAGTTCGGCCTTGGTGCCGTCGGCGCCCATGCAGACCGTAAGCAGGCCGTGGGAGTTGGGGCGGTTCTGTAAAATCGCCGCGCCGGCACCGTCACCAAACAGGACGCACGTGTTGCGATCCTGCCAGTCAATGATGGAGGAAAGTTTTTCCGCGCCGATCACGAGCACACAATCGTACGTGCGCGACATGATGAATTGCTGGCCGATCTCCAGCCCGTAGATGAATCCGGAACAAGCCGCTTCGAGATCGAAAGCTGCCGCGCGGCGCGCGCCGATCTTCTTTTGCACCAGGCAGGCGGTGGACGGAAACGGCATGTCGGGGGTAAGCGTGGCCACGATGATCAGGTCGATCTGTTCGGCGGTGACGCCGGCCCGTTCCATCGCCGACAGTGCGGCCTTCGCGCCGAGGTCGGAGGTGAACTCGTCACTGGCCGCGATGCGCCGCTCCTTGATACCCGTGCGCGAGAAGATCCATTCGTCCGAAGTCTCGACGATTTTTTCCAAATCCGCGTTGGTCATGACCCGCTTGGGCACGTAGGCTCCGACGGCGGAGATGGAACAGGTGCGTCCTTTGAAATCATGCTGGGCCCGGGGATTCTTCAGGGGCTTTTTGGGCGCGGCGCTCATGCAGTAACCACGGCCTCCGGGTTTTCGGCCGGCGCCAGTTGTTTGGCCGCTTCCAGGCACGGCCGGGCTTGGGCCATTTCGCGGGTGATGACATGGTTGATGTCCTGGCCGACGGCTCCGACGGCGACGCGAATGGCGTTCATAAACGCGTGATCGCGGGCCGAGGCATGGACTTTGATCACCGTGCCGTTCAGTCCCAGCAGCGGCGCACCACCATAATTATCGGAGTCAAGCCGATGCTTAATAGTGCCGAAGGCTTCTTTGGCCAACAACGCGCCAAGTCGGCGTTTGGAATTCTGCATCAACTCGCGTTTCAGCCAGGCGAACATCCCTTTGGCCATGCCTTCGCAGGTCTTGAGGACAATGTTGCCGACGAAACCATCGCACACCACCACGTCCACGCGGTTGGCGAAGAGATCATGGCCCTCGACGTTGCCGATGAAATTCAAGTTAAGCTGGCGGCAAATCTTGAACGCCTCGAGCGTCAACTCGGTGCCCTTGTTGTCTTCCGTGCCATTGCTCAGGATGCCGACGCGCGGTTTCTTGACGCCGAGGACCTCCCGCGCATAGACGCTGCCCATGATGGCGAACTCGGCGAGATACCACGGCTTGCACTCGACACTCGCGCCGGAGTCCAACAGCACGAACTCATTGTCGGGCGCGGGGATCACGGTGGCGATGGCGCCGCGGCTTACTCCCGGCAGAGTGCGCAGCCGGATCGTGGCCGCCGCGTAGATGCCGCCGGTGTTGCCCGGGGAAATCACGGCGTCGGCCCTGCCGTCCTTGAGCAGTTCGACCGCGCGCAGGATGGAGCAGTCCTTTTTTTTCCGCAATCCGACGACCGGCTTGTCGGCCATGGTGAGGACTTCGGAGGCGTGGACGATTTTCAGGCGGGGATCGTGGCAATGCGCCCGGTGGAGGGCGGACTTAATCTCCGCTTCATCGCCGACCAGGAAGATTTCAGTGATCTTGGCATTGGCGTCCAACGCCAATTTGACCCCATCCACCGCGACGCCGCAACCGTGGTCGCCACCCATGACATCCACTACGATTCGCATAAATGGAAGGAGCGCGTCCGGATAACCAGCCGCGCTCCCAGAGAGCCATTACGCCGTGGCTTCCACGGTCTTGACCTGCCGGCCCTTGTAAAAGCCGCACGCGGGACAGACCCGGTGGGGCACATAGGGAGCGGCGCATTGGGGACAGGTGGAAAGCTGCGGCAGTTTCAGCACGCTATTGTAAGCACGGCGCTGACGTTGACGGCTTTTTGACGGTTTACGCTTGGGTACGCCCATAACTATTCTTTCTCAAACTTCAATTTGTTCAATTCGGCCCAAGCAGACGAAGTTTCTACCTTCTGACTGGCACCGCTCGATTTCTTGTCACTGCCTGGCGGTGTGCTCGACAGCCCGCAACAACCAGGTTCACACAGCGGATGCTGCGGAAACTGAAGGAGAATATCTTCCCTCAAGAAGGGCGTCAAGTCCACGCAATCATTCTCGATGACCACTTTGTCTTCGCCTTCCAACGGCAGATGCGCGGCCCAGCGACGCAGCTCAAGCGATTTGACAAACGGTTTCAGGCAGCGGGCGCATTCGCAATGCAAGCTGAGTTGCAGCCGCCCTTGCACCAGCACGTCGTTCCCGAGCAACTGTGCCACCAGATCGTGCTTTAACGCTTGCGTGACGTGAATCAGCTCATCTACCCCCTCCAAATCAAGCTCGGCGGCCGATAATTCACCCCGCAGCTCCAGCGGCTTGTTCTCCAATTGACGTAAATTGATGAGCAGCGGCATAGCCTGGGATTAGTTGGGCGACACGCGCCGGCGAGGTTTGGCGGGGAGCGGCAGTTTTTTCTTCAGAGCGGCCTGCACATGCGGCGGCACAAAACTGTGGACATCCCCGCCCAGCCGGGCAATTTCCTTCACGAGCCGCGAACTGAGAAACGTGTAGGTGTCCTTGGGCATCATGAAAATGGTCTCGACGCGTTCGTTGAGCTTCCGGTTCATCAGCGCCAGTTGAAACTCAAACTCAAAGTCCGACACC
>JAYUBJ010000482.1:0-13863 GCA_043740915.1 Verrucomicrobiota bacterium | reverse complement strand
GGATCTCGATCGGTGGGATCACCGTCGAGCCGGTCGATGGCCGGTCCTCAAGCGCCGACCGCGAGAAGCAGCGCCAACTGCGGATGCGCGCCGGCATGGTGTTCCAGAGTTTCAATCTCTTCCCCCATCTCACGGTGCTGGGCAACATCACCGAGGCGCCCATGACCGTCAAAGGCCTGGCCGCGGACGCCGCGGAAGAATTGGCGCGGGGCTTGTTGGCCAAAGTGGGGCTGTCGGAAAAGGCGGACTTTCATCCGTCGCAACTTTCCGGCGGCCAGCAACAGCGCGTGGCCATCGCCCGCGCGTTGGCGATGCAGCCCGAAGTCATGCTCTTCGACGAACCGACCAGCGCCCTCGACCCCGAACTGCGCGACGAAGTGCTCAACGTCATGCGGCGGCTGGCCGAGGAGGGTATGACGATGATCGTGGTCACGCACGAAATGGGTTTCGCGCGCGAGATGGCCGACCGCGTGGTGTTCTTTGATGCCGGATTGATCAGCGAGGTGGGTTCACCCGAGGAAATCTTCACGCAACCGAAGCAGGAACGGACGCGCGAGTTCTTGAAAAAAGTGTTGCCGCGCTGAACCCTTCCGGTTAATAGCCTCGGCAACCACGATTGTATTATGCCTCACCAACCCGCCACCCCTTTTCGTCATTTCACCCTGCCCACGATTTTCACGGGTTTGATGATTTTCGCCACGACCACCTTCGCCCAGGAAGTGACACCACTCGCCGGCACCAAGCCGCTCACGATGCCAGGCGATCTCTCCGCACAAATGGTCGAAGGCATCGACCGCTTCCTGCTCCGTGAAATCGGCAAGTCCATTGAGGGCCGCAAACAATACTGGCAGCGCGATCTTTCCTCGCCCGACGCTTACAACAAGTCCGTCGAGCCGAACCGTCAGCACCTGCGCGCTATTATCGGCGCGGTGGACAAACGTGTACCCATGACCGGGCTCGAGTTAGTCGGCACCACCAGCCAACCCTCGAAAGTGGCGGAGACCGACCGCTTCACCGTGCATGCCGTGCGCTGGCCCGTGCTCGAAGGTGTCCATGGCGAAGGCCTGCTGCTGGAGCCAAAGGGCGGCATCAAGGCGCGGGTCGTGGTGATTCCCGATGCGGATCAAACGCCCGAAATGATCGCCGGACTCGCGCCCGGCGTGAATCCGGAGTCGCAGACGGCGCGGCGGTTGGCGGAGGCCGGCTGCCAGGTCGTGGTGCCGATGCTGATCGACCGCCGGGACAATTGGTCGGGCAGCGAACTCCTGAACCGGTTCACGAACCAGCCACATCGCGAATGGATTTATCGGCAGTCCTTCGAGATGGGCCGCCACATCATCGGCTACGAGGTGCAAAAAGTGCTCGCTGTGATCGACTGGTTTTCGGCCGAAGACTCCAAACTCCAGACTCCAAACTTCAAACTGGCCGTGTTCGGCTATGGCGAAGGCGGGCTCCTCGCGCTTCACGCGGCGGCCCTGGACCCCCGCATCAAGGCCGCGGTCGTGAGCGGTTATTTCGATTCCCGCCAACGCTCGTGGGAAGAGCCGCTCTATCGCAATATGTTCGGCTTGCTGCGCGAATTTGGCGACGCCGAACTGGCCAGCCTCGTCCATCCCCGCACGTTGATTGTCGAGTACAGCCCGTCACCCACGCTCGACGGCTCGCCCAAACCTCACGATGGCCGTGGTGGTGCCGCACCGTGCAAGTGGGGCACCCCCGATTTCACTTCCGTGGAACAGGAAGTCGCGCGCGCGAAGACGCTGTCCGGCCAGGCTCCTGGATTCATTCATGGCAACGAGGGTTCCACCACCGGCCCCGGTTCTTCGCGGACAATTCAGGAACTATTCAGCGCGTTCGGCTTCGCGGGGCAGATTGCGGCGCTTTCGGTAACACCTCTGACCGACGCGCGCCTCGGCTTCAGCGTGGACGACCGCCAGCACCGACAAGTGAAGGAACTGGAGGATTTCACGCAACACCTGTTACGCATCGCCACGTACGAGCGGGAGAAAACCTACTGGACTCAGTTGAAGGCTCCAGACGCCGTCACTTGGGGCACGGCGCGGAAATCCTGGCAGACGAATTTCTGGGAAAATGTCATGGGCAAATTTACACCCGCCACCCTGCCCATCAATCCGCGTTCGCGCAAAATTCTGGAGACCGACAAAGTGACCGGTTACGATGTGGTCATGGATGTGTGGCCGGACGTGTATGCCTGGGGTGTGCTTCTGCTGCCCAAGGATTTGAAGCCCGGGGAACGTCGCCCGGTCGTGGTCTGCCAGCACGGACTGGAAGGCGTGCCGCTGGACACGATTAACGACGACCCGAAATCGCAGGCCTACGCGCCGTACAAGGCATTTTCGCTGCGGCTGGCCGAGCGCGGCTTTGTCGTATTCGCGCCGCATAATCCCTATCGCGGCACGGACAAATTCCGCACGCTCCAGCGCAAGGCAAATCCGCTGGGCAAACATTTGTTCTCCGTCATCTTCGCCCAACACGAGCGCATTCTTGACTGGCTCTCCGAGCAACCTTTCGTGGACGCCAAGCGCATCGGCTTCTACGGCCTTAGTTACGGCGGAAAATCCGCCATGCGCATCCCGGCCGTCTGCGATCGCTATTGCCTTTCCATCTGCTCGGCGGACTTCAATGAATGGGTCTGGAAAAATGCCACCGTGGACTGGCGCAGCAGTTATATGTTCACCGGCGAATACGAAATCTACGAGTGGAACCTCGGCCACACTTTTAATTACGCCGAGATGGCGACCCTCATTGCACCCCGGCCGTTCATGGTGGAACGCGGACATGACGACGGCGTGGGGCTTGACGAATGGGTGTCCTTCGAATTTGCCAAAATCCGGCGCTTCTACAACAAGGCTGGCATTGGCGACCGCGCCGAGATCGAATACTTCAACGGCCCGCACACCATCAACGGCCAGGGCACTTACGAATTTCTACACCGTCATATGAACTGGCCAAAAAAGTGAGGCCTCAGTTCAGCGCCACGCCGCGGCGAATGTAAGTAGGCACATCCAGATCTTCGCCTTTGTGGATCGTGGGTTCGCTTTTCTCAAAGCGGCCTTTGGAAATGATCTCGAGCGGCAACTGCGCCTGGCGCAGCTTCGCCGCCCGGCGGCGTTGTCGCGAAGAAGCGCCCGCCTGCTGCGTCAGGAGTTGGCCCGTTTGCTCCGGCGTCGTTGGCGGCGGCGGTGGCACAAATCGCGACGCGGGCCGCGGCGTCCGTGAGACGCTCAAAAACTGGGTCTCGTCGTCGGCGTCGGCCGGCAGCGGCAGCGGCGCCGGACGGTTCCGGCGCGAGGCCACGAGCGTCACCGACAAGTGATCCCCACACGCGTCGTCAATGGCCGCGCCCAGAATCACATGGGCATTTTCGCACTGGCGGTTGATTTGTTCCATGATGCGGTTGATCTCCGCCATGGTAAGGTTGGCGCCGCCCAGCAGGCTCACGAGCACGGTGTCGGCCTCGTTCAACATCTGACCGCCATCCAACAACGGGCTGGCGAACAGTTTTTCCACCACGTCCCGCGCCCGGTTTTCACCCATCGCTTCCGCCGTCGCAAAGGAACTCTCCGCGTGCCGCCCGCGCACCACCGCGCACAGGTCGGCGAAATCAATGTTGATGTGCCCGGTGCGCGTCAGCATCCGCCAGATGCCGCGCACCCCCTGCGCCAGCAATTCATTGGTGATGTTGAAGGTCTCGAGCAGACTCGTCTTCTCGTCGATAAGTTTGAAAACTCTTTGGTTCGGCAGGCAGATGACTCCATCGGCGGCGGCTTTGAGTTGCTCCAAACCTAGCTGCGCCTGGCGCTGCCGCCGCGTGCCCTCGCACTCGAAGGGAAGCGTGACAAACGCCAGCACCAAGGCACCCGCTTCCTTCGCCGCCCGCGCCAGCACCGGGCTCGCCCCCGTGCCGGTGCCGCCACCAAGACCGGCGGCGATAAACACCATGTCGGCGCCCGTGCACAATTCCTTGAGCTTTCCCAGATCCTCCTCGGCCGCGGCCTGCCCGCGATCCGGATCGCCACCCGTGCCGAGCCCGCGCGTGAGTTGCGTGCCCAAGGCGAGCTGGTGCGCCCCCTGCACGCCCGCCAACGCCTTGGCATCCGTGTTCATCGCGACAAACGTGACCCCGTCGAATCCCGCCTGCGCCATGTGGCTCACCGCGTTGCCGCCCGCGCCGCCAACACCGAATACTTTGATGCTCAATTCCCGCTTCGCCACCGGGGCGTCCGCGGGATTTTCAGAGGGTTCGCTCATATGGATTTGGTCCGAAATGGTTTTCAGCGCCGTCCGAAAATATGTCCGATGGTTTGCTTGAATCCCTGCTTGAGGGAGCCCGAACCGCCCCGCCGTTTTTGTTGCAAGGAACCAAACTTGACCAGCCCGATCGCCGTGCTGAATTCGGGCTGTTCGAGCGCCGATTTCAAACCGCTGATGGAATTCGATTTTCCCAGGGCAGCCGGGAGCCCGAAAACGTCCGCCGCCAGTTTTTCAATCCGCGGAATGCGCGCGCCCCCGCCGGTGAGCCAGACGCCCGCGCGCAGATAATCATGGAGCCCGGCCTTGGAAAGTTCCTGGTCGATGAGCTGGAACATTTCCTCGAGCCGCAGCACCATGATGCGCCGGAGATGTTCGAGGTTCACCGACTTGTCCGGCAAGCCCACGCCACTGGCGAGGGTCACGGTCTGCCCCTTGATGCTGTCCTCCACCACGGCCGACCCATGCTCGATCTTCAACTGCTCCGCGCGCCCCATCGTCACGCCCAGCCCGATGCCCAGGTCGTTCGAGAGATGGTCGCCGCCGACCGCCAGCACCCCGCTATGCTTGATGATGCCGTTGGCATAGACAACGTACTCGGTCGCCCCCGCCCCAATGTCGATGACCAGCGCGCCTAATTCCTTTTGTTCCTGGCTGAGCAGCGCCATGGCCGCCGCCAGGCCGTTGAAGGCAATGGACTCCACGTCCAACTGCAACCCCTTCACCGTACGGATCGGGTTTTGCAGGCGGTTGAAATTGCCGTGGACCACATGCACGTCCACTTCCAACCGCGCGCCGAGCATCCCCACCGGGTTTTGGATGCCATCCTGGCCATCCACAAAAAAATGCTGTCGGATCGTGTGAATGACGCTGTTTTCCAGCGGCAGATTAATGGCCTTGGCATTCTTCACCACGTCGCGCACGTCGTCCTCGCCAATCTCGCGATCCGCCGAAACCACCGGATGCACCCCCCGGTTGTTGAACCCCTGGATGTGCCCGCCGGTGACCCCGAGATAGACACTGCGAATCTCCGCGTCCGCCATTTGTTCGGCCTCGGCGATGGCGTTGCGGATGTCCTCCTCGCCCAGTGCGGAATCCACGATCTCGCCCTTGCGCACGCCGCGCGACTTGGCCTGGCCGACCCCGATGATGTTCAAGACGCCGGCGTCGTTGACCTCGCCGACGACGGCGCAGACCTTTGAAGTGCCAATTTCCAGGCCGACAATGATGGAGGCTGGATCAAACATTTTTTTTCCTGGGGCGGATGGGTTTGGAGATGGGTTTGGCTTTGCCGGGCGAAGATGCGTTGGCCTCGAGCCAGCGCGCGGGAAGGTTATTGGCCACCGAGAGGTCGAGCGTCGCGAGGGCTCTGCCTTTCTTCAACCCGTCGTCTTGGATGAGGCGCCAGCGGCGAAACTGGTCGCCCAAATTGCTCACCCCAAAAGTGACCGTGCTCCCCTGCCCCGTGCTCACCAACAACACCTCCGGTGAAGAAACGTCGATGCGCTTCAAATCCACCAAGCCCGCCATCGCGGAACGCTCGAACTCCGCGAGCAACCGCAGCGCCGCGCGCACCTGGCTTGATTCAACCGGCCAGCCGGGACGCAACTCGGTTTCGCTCACGCCCGTGAGAATGGTCAGCGATTCGCCGGCGTGGGGGGATGTCTCCTGGCGCAGCCGGTCGTCCAGCGGCAGCATCACATAGCCGGCTTCATCGATCTGATAAATGACCGGGGCAAAACCCACGCCGCTCGGGCGGGGACGCATCGCATACACCTGCACGACGGCCTCGCGTTCCGTGATGTGCAATTTGAGCGTGTGCGGCAAAATCCGCTCGACGGCCGCGGAACGGATCAGCGGTTCCAATTCCAAATCGCGCTTGATGCGGGACAAATCCAGCGCCAGCAGATTGTCGCCCACCCGGACCCCGGCCCATTTCCGCAACTGCTCCGCCATGATCGCGCCGTCGGTCTGGATATCGATGGTCTCCACCGCAAAGGCGCGGTTTTGAAACACCAACTGGTTGAGCACCCATTCGCCGCCCCGCCAGAAAAGAAGCAACGCCACGGCGGTTCCCACCAGCACCGACATCACCGTGGCGGCCATGCGCAGGCGTGAGGCCCGGACTTGATCCGAGCGCAGCTTGACATCCAGGACGTGCTCGCGTTTGAAGCGCCGATTGGTTGGTTTGCGATTAAACCACATGGTAGTAAATTATTGGGCCAGCCGGGTCGCCCGCTGCAAGGCCAGGTCGATCATTTTTTGGCACAAGTGCGAATAATCGATTCCCGCCGCCGCCGCCGCCTTGGGAAACAGACTCGTCTCGGTCATCCCCGGCAGGGTGTTCACCTCGAGCACCTCCGGTTCGCCATCCGGTCGCACGATCATGTCCACCCGGGCGTAATCGCGGCCGCCGATGGCTCGAAATGCCGCCATCCCGACCGCCTGGATCCGCGCGGTGACCGCGTCCTCGAATTGCGCCGGACAGTGGTAGTCACTCGCGCCGACGGTGTATTTGTTGTGGTAATCGTAGAGTCCCTTTTTGGTCTGGACCTCCACGACCGGCAATGGCTGGTCAGCCAGAATGCCCGCCGTGACTTCGCGGCCTTCAATCTTCTCTTCGACGATCACTTCGGTGTCGTAACGCAGAGCCTCGGTCAGCGCCCCACCCCATTCCGATTCGGCCAGTACAAATTGCAAGCCGACACTGGAACCCTGGCGCACCGGCTTGACCACCAGCGGCGTCTGCCAATCCTTTGGCCAGGGGGCGGCGGGAGAATCGAAAACCAGATAGCGCGCCGTCGCAATGCCCGCCTCCATAAATCGCTTTTTGCTTAACACCTTGTCAAAACCAAGCCGGCTTGCCTCCACTCCGCAACCGGTGTAGGGCATGCCCAATTCCTCTAATCGCTTCTGCACCCGACCGTCCTCGCCGTACGCTCCGTGCAGCGCGAGAAAGACCACTTCCGTTCCCGGCAGCAGCGACCAGGAGTCGTCCCGCGGATCCAAAATATGCACCGCGTGCCCGTGGGAGCTCAAGGTCCGCGCCACCGCCGCACCCGTGCGCAGGGACACATCCCATTCGTCCGACGGACCGCCCAGCATGACGGTAATGTTTAAAGGCTTGAACATATTATTCCCCGATGATTTCCACTTCGGTTTCCAACTCGATCGCCCGCTCGACTTGGGCCCGCTGTTGGATGAGCGCGATCAGGGCCAACACATCTTGCGCGGTGGCGCTGCCATCGTTCACGATGAAATTACCATGCACGTGGGAAACCATCGCGCCGCCGACCCGTGTTCCTTTCAAGCCCAGTTCTTCGATCAACTTGCCGGCGGGAGCCGGCCCCGGATTCTTGAAAATGCAACCCGCGCTCGGTTCATGGGGCTGGGAGGTCCAGCGCTTTTTGTTGAACGCGTCCAATCGCTCCTTGATAAGTTCCTGGTCCGCGGGCCGGCCACGCAGCACGGCGCCCAAGGCGAGGTGATTCTTCAACAGCGGGCAGCGGCGATACTCCACCGGCACTTCCGCCGTGGCGCGCTCAAATACGTTTCCCGATAAATCCATAAACCGGACCGACTCGACCACATCAAACATCGCCCCCCCCATCGCCCCGGCATTCATCCGCAACGCGCCGCCCACGCTGCCCGGGATGCCTTCCAGAAATTCCAGGCCGGTCAAACCCGCGTGCCGCGCTGCAACCGAAACCGCCTTGAGCCTCGCACCCGCACCGCAAATCAGGCGTTCGCCCTCGGGCTTCACCCGGCCGAATTCCGTGTGCGCGAGACAAATCACCACGCCGCGGATGCCGCCATCTTTGATCAATAAATTCGAGCCGCGGCCTAAAAGTACCAAGGGCATTTTTCGTGTCGCACAAAAACGCACCACCTCCGCGAGGTCCGCCTCCGACGCGGGCTCCACATAAAAATCCGCCGGGCCGCCGACGCGCAACGTCGTGCGCTTGGCCAGCGGTTCGTCGCGCCGCACCACGGCGGCGGGAGAAAGGTTCGCCGCCAGTTCCGTCCGGAGTTGTTCGCCCGTTTCAGACATTTCGATTCGTAATTGGGCCGCCAGTTGATGCGCCGCCAGCGTAATGTCGCCCGCGCCGAGGAACAATACCAAGTCACCCGGTTTCATCTCTCGTCGCACCGCGGTGGGAAGTTCCGCCGGCGTCGCCAGATATTCCACCGGCTGATGGCCGCGAATGGCGGCGGCGAGGGCCACGCCGTTCACCCCGGGGATCTCCGCCTCGCTGGCCGCATAGACGTCGGTCACCCAAAGCTGGTCCGCCTCAGCAAAACAAGTGGCGAACTGACCGAGCAGGTGTTGCGTGCGCGTGAACCGGTGCGGCTGAAAGGCCACGAGCAACCGGCGCCCGCCCAGCGCCTTCAAAGCCCGCAGCGTGGCGCTGATTTCGCGCGGATGATGCCCGTAGTCGTCGAACAGGCGGAAGCGATCGTCGCGGAACAATTCCTGTTGCCGGCGCGCCGCGCCTTTGAAGGGCGCAATGACGCGCGCGATATCCGCCGCGGCAAAACCCAGCCGATGCAGGAGCGTGATCGCGGCCGCCGCGTTGGAAATATTTTTCTCGCCGAGGAGTTGGGTCGTGAAGGTGCCGAGGCAATCTGCGCCGTGCCAGACCTCGAAACGCGCCGGGCTGCTCGGACCGCCAGCCACGGACTCGATGCGGTAGTTCGCGAGCGGATTGAAGCCGTAGGAAATCGCGTTGGGCCGCCGGGCAAACTGCGCGACCAGTTGGGGATCGTCCGCGCAATAAATCAACTGGCCGCTCGTCTGCTCAGCAAATCGTTGAAACTCATCGCAGATGGCCTCGAAGTTCGCGTAATAATCCAGGTGCTCCTCATCCACATTCAGGATGATGGCGTGCTCGGGCTGAAACTCGCGCAATGTGCCGTCGCTCTCATCAGCTTCCACCACAAACCAACCTCCGGGAGGCGTAACCGCCAGCGAGTTCGGCGCGACTGGCGGCACGCTGCACTCGGACACGCTGGTTTCGACCCGGGAAAACTGCGCATGACGCGCCAACTGCGGCACGGCGGCGCCGATGGCATAGCTCGGCGCGACTTGGAGTTGTTGCAACGCAACCGCGAGCAGCGCCGTGGTGGTGGTCTTGCCATGCATGCCGGCCACGCAAATGCCCCGCTGCCGCCGCAACAGCGCGGCCAGCAACACCGCCCGCCGCACGATCGGAATTTCCAACTTTTGCGCCGCCACCAACTCCGCATTCTCCATCCGGATGGCCGACGAATAGACCACCAGCACCGGACGCGACGCGGTGATTTGTGCCGCGGCATGCCCGAGCTGAATCTGCGCGCCGCGGGCGCGCAACCGCTGCACGTCCTCGTTTTCCACCAGGTCCGATCCGGCCACCCTGAAGTCCAAGTCCAAAAGCAAATGTCCCAACCCACTCATACCGCAGCCGCCCGCGCCAATGAGATAAACCGTGGTGGAAGTTCCCGCGGCCGCGAGCAGCGCATCGACTTGTTTTGGATTCAATCGGCTCACCGGATTGCAGGTTGTCGTTGGCCAAGGGTGGATTGAAAAACGAATTGCGCGCCCGGCGCAGTCCGGCGCGCTTCCCCCGCCGCTTTGCAAAGGGATTGGCCGGCGAAACCAATGGCCTGCATCACCCGGTCGGCGATTTGTTCAGCGGCATTGGGAATATGCCATCGAGCAAGCGCGCTGGCCATGGCCCCGCGCGCCTGAGTGTTGCCGATCAACTCCACGATCGCCTGGCTCAACCCCTCCGGAGAGATGTTTCGCTGCTCGCCCATCCGCGCCGCGCCACTCTCCGCGAAGGCGAGGGCATTGTAATATTGGTGATTATCCGCCGCCGCCGGATAGGGAATCAAAAACGACGGAAGCCGCATGGCCGCCAGTTCCGCCAACGACGACGCACCCGCCCGGCTGATCGCCACGGTTGCGGCACCCAAGCCGATTTCCATTTCGGAAAGAAACGGGTGGACCAGCGCTTTGCATTCTTGCCTGGAATAAGCGGTGCGAATTTTCTCCAAATCGCTCGCGCCGGTGAGGTGCAGGAATTGCAGACTGGGAATCAGTCGCCTCAAGCCCGGCAACATTTGCGTCACGAGCAAATTGATGCCGACCGCTCCTTGACTCCCCCCCATCACGAGCAACACCGGGCGGTCCGGATCCAGACCCAGCTTCACGCGGGCGGCTTTCGCGTCCATCGGCCGAAACTGCGGGCGGACCGGCATCCCGGTCACCGTCACGGGCACGTGAAGGAACCGTTCCGCCGTGTCCGAAAAATAAACGAAGGCATCATCCACCCAACGCGACAGCCAGCGGTTGGCTTTGCCGGGAATGGTGTTTGACTCATGTAAAAATGTGGCCGCGCCAAAGGCCTTGCCGGCCAGCACCGGTGGCGCGCTGGTGAATCCTCCCATGGCCAGCACGGCCTGCGGCGGTCGCGCTTGGAAAAGTTTTCTGGCCGCGCGCCAGGATTGCCAGAAACCGTGGAGAAATCGGACGATCCCGAAACGGCTGAACGCCACCGCGGGCAAGGTCACCACCTGCATGCCGGCGGCCGATTTGACGGCCTCCTGGTCCACTTCCTTCGGCGAAATCAGCAGCGTAACGTCGCCCCCGCGCGCCACGAGGGCCTCCGCCACCGCCAACCCCGGGAAGAGATGGCCGCCCGTGCCTCCACAGGCGATGGCCACAAGCGGTTTGGCGTTGGGGGATTGCATCAGGTGATTTGCGGGGCGGCCAATTCGTCGAAGCGGGCCGGCTCAGATTGCGGGGCGCGCTGGAGGGCATGCCGCGCAATGCTCAGCAGCAGCCCGACGCACGCGAGCATGGCGAGCAAATTGGATCCGCCATAACTGATGAACGGCAGGGGCAGCCCCTTGTTGGGCAGCGCGCTGGTGACGACGCCTATGTTGATGAACGCCTGGAGGCCAATCAAAAACGTGATCCCGGCCGCGAGCAACTGGCCGAAGGTGTCGCGCGCGCGCCAGGCGATGTAAACGCCACAGATGACCAGCAACACAAACGCCAGCACCACCAGCAGTGTCGCCACCAGACCCAACTCCTCGCCGATGATGGAGAAAATAAAATCAGTGTGATCTTCCGGCACCCACCCGAGTTTCTGCCGGCCATCCCCCAGACCCAGACCCGTCCAACCGCCGGAACCGAGTGCGATCATCGCCTGCCACGCCTGATAGCCGACGCCTTGTTTGTTTTCCTCGAGATCCAGCCAGCTAAAAATACGCTTCATGCGCATCGGATCGTGCAGGAGCGACACCACCAACCCGGCCACGGCCAGCAGGAACGGCGGCAGGAAAAACCTCCAGCGCGATCCGGCCAGCAACAGCATTATTGCGCAAACCGCCGCGAGCAAAATCGTGCTGCCGCGGTCTGGTTCCACAAAGATCAAACCGAGCACCAAGCCAATGACCAGACCCGGACGAGCCAATCCCCGCCAGAAGGTCTGCATCTGCCGCTGAAAACGATCGGCATACCAGGCAATGAAAATGATGAGCGCGATCTTGGCGACTTCCGACGGTTGGAAACTCACGCCCGCGATCCGGAACCACCGGCGGGCGCCGCCAATCTTCAACCCGATGCCAGGAACCAACACCAACCCGAGCATCACAATCGCCACCACCAGCAGGGCCACGGCGTATTTTTTCAACACCCGATAATCATTCAGCATCAGCATCGCGCCGACCCCCAACCCGAGGCTGCACCAGACCAGTTGCATCAGAAAATAACGCGCCCCCACCTGCACCATGCTGGCGCTGTAAAGCATCACCATCCCCAGCGCCAACAGCGCGGCGACACAAAACACCAACGTTGTCGTGGCCAACTTCATTTGAATCTACGACGTCGCAAACTATCCGTGAAACCATCCAAGCGGGCGCGCGTGAACCGCCCTACCGCCACACATCTTTCACTTCGGCCCCGTGCATTCCCATTCCCTGGAGCGGCCATGTTCCACCCTCGAGAAACATTTCGCCCCAGCCTCGGCCACGCTTTTACTATTTGACCGGCGGCACGATGCCGGGCGGCACGGTATCAGCCGTGGTCGGAGGCGGAGTTGTCGCCGCTGCGGTTTTGGCCGGCAGCTTTAATTTTTGGCTGACCTTGAGCTTGTCGGTCTTGAGATCGTTCGCCAAACGAAGCGCTTTGACCGTCGTGCCATTCGCGGTCGCGATCTTGGTCAACGTGTCGCCGGACTTGACCTCGTAAACACTGCTGCCTTCGGTCGGCGCGGCTTCCAGCACCGCGGCTTTCGCGGAAACTTTTGGCGTCGCCGCCGGAATCTGGATCTTCTGCCCAAGCTTGAGTTTCTTGGGGTCCACGCCCGGATTGGCTTTTTCAATCGCCGCGATCGTAACGCCATTGGCTTTGGCAATTTTTTCAAAGTAATCGCCTTTGACGATGGTGTATTCCTTCGCCGCGGCGGGGGCGGCTGGGATTGGTTCCGGATTTGCGGGCGGCACTGGAGGAACCGTCGCCGACTCCTTATTAGTGAGCGGTACCACTGGATTGGTCGGCTCGCTTGGTGGCGGTGTCGGCAGCGGCGGTAAGGCACGTGTCTGATTTGCACCTTGCTTCGTGTCGTTCTTGGTTTCGTCGGGCTTGCAGCCTTGCATCAGCAGGCCGACGATCAGGACGGCATGGAAGGCGAGGATGCCGATGACAACGATGCGGAAGTTTGACTTGCTCTTTTTATTATCGAGCGAGCCTTGCGGGATGAGGGGATTGGGCGTGTTCATGGGGGTGGGTTAGGATTGGGTCGTGGTTGGAGCGTTGGGAGTGAATGACCCGCGCCCGGGCCGGAGCAAAAAATACCGGGCGCGGATCATAAATTGGTTCAAATAAAATGTAAGTGCTGCTTTCATCGAGGGCATCAGGGGAGATTCAGGGCACAGGGGATTGTGTGCGCTGGGGCGCGACCACCATGGGTGGTTTGCGCCCACTGCTCGACCGCATGTCGAAACACTTCGCCCCGATGTTGATAATTCTGAAACATGTCAAAGCTGGAGCAGGCTGGTGAAAGCAAAACCACGTCGCCGGGAACAGCATTTTGCGCCGCTTCTAGGGTTGCTTCTAACAACGAATCCACAACTGTGCAAGGAGTAAAAAGACTCCACGCCGCCCGGATTTTTTCCCGCGTTTCGCCCAACAAAAATGCCTGCTTCACCCGCTTCGCCAACAGCGGCCCAAGATCGTGATATTCCAAGCCCTTGTCCTTGCCGCCGGCGATCAACCACACGTTCGCCTGGCCATCATTTCCCGGCGGCGCCGCCAGCAACGCCTGCCGCACCGCATCAATATTCGTGGCCTTGGAGTCGTTGATGAACTGGACCCCGTTCAATTCCGCCACGAGTTCACAACGATGTGGTGCCGGCACATAAGATTTCAGCGCCGCCACGGTTTGTTCGAGCGGCAGACGCAGTACGCGGCCGACCGCCAGAGCGGCCATGAGGTTCTCCGCGTTGTGCGGACCGCGCAGCCGGCACTGGGCCATGTCGAGCAAAGGCCCGGACCAATCCGGCATCCGGCTGACGAGCAATCCACGATCCAAATAAATATCCGCC
>JAYUBJ010000481.1:0-4455 GCA_043740915.1 Verrucomicrobiota bacterium | reverse complement strand
GCCGGGCAATCACCGCCTCGAGGGGTCTTTCGGGCAGCAGCTCCGCCGGGGTCCGGCCGTGCAGGGATGGATGGAGCTGACCCAGTTCAATACCCAGTTGATTCGTGCGCAACAGTCCGGCAAACGTTCGTCCCCCGGCCCGGCAAACGGCTTCAATCAAGGCGCGCTCCACCAGCGACACGCCAAAATTGACGAGCAGCGGGGGGAGTTTCTCCGCGTCGCACCAACTCATCTGGGCAGTGAACAGCTCCCACCAAACGGCGAACGCGCTGTTGCCCCGCAACCCGGCGGCAGTTTCCAGGGCCCGCTCGATCACCCGCAGCATTTCCTGAATCTCCACGTCCAACGGTTTGGCCGCGTCCTTGGTGAACCACTTGGGCGGAAGCAGATCGGAGGCGATGCCGAAGGAAGCCTGGCCGTTTACCTCAACTCGCAACCGCACGAAGATCTGCGGGACGCGGGTCATCGTGGCGATGCCATACTTGAACGGCATGCGCGTTTGCAACTCGATCAAGTGGAGGTCCCCGTCGCCAATGTGAATGTTCATGCAGTGGATTCGCCGGTGAACATAACCGGATTTTGACGGACGAAAAGGCGAAACGCACCCGGCGAAGCTTGGGAAAATACCTGGGAAAATAATCTTGGAGAATCGACGTTTCCCCGCTAGCTTGGCCCGCTATGACTGCTTCCGTTTCAACGGAGCGCCGCAAGACCCTCGTTGCGCAAGTGGAAAGGGCCGTGGCCGACACGCCGGTCTTTGACATCCACACGCATCTTTATGACCCCGCGTTCGGTGACCTGCTCCTCTGGGGCATTGACGATCTGCTGGTGTATCATTATCTCGTCGCGGAAACGTTCCGCCACCTGGAATTGCCTTATGAAAAATTCTGGTCGCTCGCCAAGACCGGCCAGGCGGATTTGATTTGGGACACGCTTTTCATCCAGCACTCGCCGATTTCCGAAGCGTGCCGCGGCGTGTTGACCACCTTGAACTTGCTCGGGCTCGACGTAAAAAAACGCGACCTCCCCAAATTGCGAAAATGGTTTGCCGGCTGGCAGGCGGGCGATTACGTCACCCGCTGCCTGGAACTCGCCAAGGTCGGCAAAATCTGCATGACCAACTCGCCGTTCGACGAGCTCGAACGGCCGGTGTGGGAAAATGGGTTCCGGCGCGACGAACGCTTTGTTGCGGCGCTGCGCATCGATCCCCTCATTGTTTCCTGGCCAGAGACCGCGCCGAAGCTGGCGCAGTGGGGCTACCGGGTAACGCCGGAGCTGTCGGACAATACCATTGCCGGAGTGCGCCGCTTTCTGGCGGATTGGACCCGGCGGATTGAGGCGCAGTATGTCATGGTCTCGTTGCCGCCCGAATTCAGTTATCCCGACACGGCGCAGAGCGCTCGCATGATTGAAACGGCGGTGCTGCCGCATTGCCGCGAGTTCGGGCTGCCCTTCGCCGTGATGCCCGGCGTGAAACGCGCGGTGAATCCGCAATTGCGCATGGCCGGCGATGGCATGGGCCGGTGCGATGTGGCCGCCTATGAGAACCTGTGCGCAGCCCATCCCGACAACAAGTTCCTCATCACCGCGCTCTCCCGCGAAAACCAGCACGAACTGTGCGTGGCCGCGCGCAAGTTCCGCAATCTGCATTTGTTCGGCTGCTGGTGGTTCACCAACATCCCCTCCCTGGTCGAGGAGATGACACGGATGCGGCTGGAGCTGATCGGCCTCTCCGTCACGCCGCAGCATTCCGACGCGCGCGTGCTCGACCAGCTTATTTACAAATGGGACCACTCGCGCCGGATCATCGCGCGCGTGCTGGTGGAAAAATACACCGACCTCGCCCAGACCGGCTGGGAAATCACACCGGCGGAAATCAAGCGGGACGTGAACGACCTCTACGGTGGCGCCTTCAACCGCTTCTGCGCCGCCGACCAGCGGCAAATGGATTCCTCGCGTCCCCGCCAGGGCCGGGCGGCGCACGCGGCCAAAGCGAACGGCAAACCAGCTCGACCACGGGCGACCGTGGCGTTTCCATCCGTCTCCGTGGAAACACGACTGGAGTGATTCGCGGCTCCCGTCCTCACCGGCTTCCGCCTGACCCTCTCCGTTTTTTTCCGCCGTGCTTCCGCTGAGTCCGCGTTTCCATCCACCGCGCCAGGAGCCAGAGCAAATCGCTCAGGCGATTGAGATAGATGATGATCTCCGGGTTCCGCAACTGACCCGTTTCCTGCAGCGCGCAGACACGTCGCTCCGCCCGGCGGCAGGTGGTGCGTGCGACATCGAGCGCCGCCGAACCCCGACTGCTGCCCGGCGTGGCCCAGCCTTTGAAGGAGATTTTTTGCGCTTCAATTTCCTTCACCCATTGATCGAGCTTTTCGGTGAGTGCCGGAGTGACGAGCAAAAAGCCATCCTTCACATAGCGCGGCAAATCTTCCACCCCGGTGGCGAGTTCACCCATGAGCGTCACCAGATCTTTCTGGATGGCGAGCAACGTGGCGCGCACCCAGGCGTGGGTGGCCGTCGCGCGGGCCTGGCCGAGGGCGGCGTTCAATTCATCCACGCTGCCGTAAGCCTCCACGCGCGGGTGGCATTTGGAAACACGGCGGTTGTACATCAACCCCGTGCCCCCGGCGTCCCCGGTTTTGGTGACGATACTCATGCGGACACCTTAGGTTCAAAGTTCAAAGTTCAAAGTTCAAAGTATTGTCGGTGCACCGATGGATCGACACACCGATGGATCGACATTGAATTTTTGTTTCCATTCTGTCATTCATGCCCTGGCTCGATTGAACAACGCGCCGACGCATGAACCTGATCCGATTGCTGAATCCACTGCTGCTCCTGTGCGCGCTGGCCGGACCGGGCCTCGGGCAGACCGCCGCCGATCTGGCGGCCGCCGCCAAGAAAGGGGACGCCAAGTCGCATTACGAACTGGGAATGATTTATTTCAAGCGCCAGGGCCTGGCGGCGGAAGTGAAGGAACCGGACAAGGAGGCTATTAAATGGTTGAAGCTCGCCGCCGACAAGAATCTTGTCGAAGCGCAACTGGCTTTGGGTTTCTGCTACGCCACCGGATTCGGCGTCCCGAAAGCGAGCATGGCGGAGGCGGTCAGGTGGTACCGGAAAGCGGCGGACCAAGGGAATCGGGAGGCGCAGTTCAAGCTGGGAATGTGTTACGAGAAAGGGTTGGGCGGACTTAAAATCAACGTGGCTGCGGCGGTTGAATTGTACCACAAGGCAGCCGAACAAGGCTTGGCTGAGGCGCAATGTGCGTTGGGAGATCACGAGGCCAGTCTGGGCGGGGAAGGGAATTACCGCGATATGGCCAAGTGGTACCTCGCCGCCGCCAAGCAGGGCATGCCGGCGGCGCAATTCGGCGCGGCGCGCTGCCTGCTTCGTGCCCAGGGCGTGGAGAAGGATTTGGTGGAGGGGTTGAAATGGGCGATCCTCGCCGCCGCGTCAGGTGACCAGATTTATGTGGATAACCTCAACCTGATGAAAGACAGTTATGTGAAGGAAGCCAAACTCATCGCTGAAGCCGAACGACGCGCCGCGAACTTTCGCCCCGATTAAGACACCCGCGGCCGACCCGCGGTTCGCCGGTTCACTCCAACACACCAATTTCCAGGAGGCACCGGAATCCCACGTCGGGTTCTCGCGACGTGGTTGCCAGATGGAGCCGGTAGGAACTCAGCAGCACGTCGGCGGACGCATCACGCCAGGTGCTGCGCCACGAACCTCCGCGCGCGACCCGTTCTTTTTGCCCGCCGTCAAACCAATCGTCGCACCACTCCCAAACATTTCCGGCGAGGTCAAATAAACCGGCGGCATTCGGCTTGAATTGGCCGACGACCGCGGTTTTTTCCCAGCGCTCGCAACCAAACTCCTCGTCGTAGTTACCGGCCCCAACCGGCGGCGGCCACACGTTGCCCCAGGGGTATTCTCCGCGCCGTTGGACGTGCCGCTCGGACGGCGTGGATCCCGTTTCACCTTTCAAACCGGCGGCCTCGCTCCACTCCGCATCCGTCGGCAGGCGATAGGTTTGAGTCTCAATCCAGCCGGATTTCCGCTCGGAATCAGTCAACCATTCGCAGAACGCCTTCGCCTCCGGCCAGTTCACATTCACCACCGGATGCCCGGAGGTTTGCTTGAAATCGGGCACTTTGCGACTGTCTCCGGGGACGGGTGGCCCGAATTTTAGAAACTCGTCATAGTCCCGTCGGCGCGTTTCCCAGATGCACATCAATTTCTTTCCGTCGCCGATCGGGACAAATTTCATGCCCAAGCTGTTCGTCCACATCTGCCGGTAGCCCGGTCCGAGGCGGAGCGCCAGCTTGACGCTCAAACCCGCGAGTTGCTGTGGTTTGACCATCAGGTTCGTGATGACGGGACGATACAGATTTTTCTTGAATTCAAACGCCGCGTCACCGAGTTCAAATTCCGGCAGTTCCA
>JAYUBJ010000480.1:0-4461 GCA_043740915.1 Verrucomicrobiota bacterium | reverse complement strand
GTTCGGCCTTGAGGGCACGAGTCTTCGCCACGAAGTCCTTGAGGCGATCGACCGACGCGGCGGCAGCATAGTTGAGCGCGAGGCCGTGCAGCACGCCGGTGTTGGCGACCTGCGAGGCGTTTTCGAGATGGGCATCCTCGATAAAGTTTCCTGCCGGCCCGTAACCGAGCTGGTGCCAGAGTTCCTCGGTGATGAAAGGGATGAACGGGTGCAGGAGCAGCAACGTCTGCCGCAGCACGAGATCCTGGATCGCGAGGCAGTTACCCTTCACGTCGGGCGACTGGAGTTTGGCCTTTGAAACCTCGACATACCAGTCGCAGAAATCATTCCAGAAAAATCCGTAGAGTGCCTGCACCGCGGCACTGAACTCGAACTCGCGGAAGCAACGATCGACTTCGCGCGTCGTGCCGAGGAGGCGATCAAGGATCGCGTGATCGTCGGCGTCGAATTGCGCGGGCACGAGACGCGCCATGATGGCGGAGAGCGAGGAGTTGTCACCGGCCTCGCCGCTCATCTGGCGGAAACGGCAGGCGTTCCAGAGTTTGTTGCAGAAGTTGCGGCCCAGTTCCACGTCCTTCTCGTCGAACATCACGTCCAGCCCAAGCGGTGCGCTGCGCATGGTGCCGAAGCGAATGGCATCGGCGCCATACTTGGCAATGAGATCAAGCGGATCGGGCGAATTGCCGAGTGTCTTCGACATCTTGCGGCCCTGTTTGTCGCGGACGATGCCGGTGAAATAGACATTCTTGAACGGCATGGCATCTGGGAGCGCGAACTTCGCGTCGCCCATGAATTCGTAGCCGGCCATGATCATGCGCGCGACCCAGAAGAAAATAATTTCCGGGGCGGTGACGAGGTCGGTGGTGGGATAAAACTTTTTCAACGTCTCGGTCTGCCCCGGCCAACCCATCGTGGCAAAAGGCCAGAGCCACGAGCTGAACCACGTGTCGAGGACGTCGGGGTCTTGGGTGAAGCCCTGTTCTCCCAACCGTATTCCTTCTCCTTCAGAGATGGTCGCGACTTCGTGAATAAGTGTTTCTTCGTCCGCTAGGTACTTTCGTGAGTGCGCAATTGTCCCGTTTTCTTCTGTATTCGAGGGATATACGGTGTATGACCGAACACCATCCCACATCTCTCCAGTCCAGTGCTGAATTTCATCGTCGGTTTCGAGGAGTAAGTTTGCGATCACTTCACTCTTCTTTTGCCGGAGAGTCCACACCGGCACGCGATGCCCCCACCAGAGCTGGCGGCTGATGCACCAGTCCTGGATGTTCGTCAGCCAATGGTCATAAACCTTCGCCCAGCGCTCGGGATGGAAGCGCATCCTGGCTTGGCCCCTTTGAAAATTGACATTCGACAACAAATCGCTGACCTTCACGGTAGCGTTCGGTGCAGGCTGGGTGTCCAACTTCTCCTTCGGGGGATGCGCTTCCAGAGATTTACCACCGAACGTGATTTTTTTTGCCTTGTGGTCGTAGAGAACGGTTCCATCCCAAAATTCTTTCGCGGTAATCAGAATGGAATGCAACTCGCCCGCCAGTGACAACGCCGCAACCAGGCGGTGAACTTTCTTCACCATTGGATTTACTGGATGGTGCGGTTCGGACGAAATCCAGATCGCTGTCCGAATCAGTTCTGGGAGCACCGCAATGGCTTGAATATTGGCCATCCCCAAATTGCTAAACGCATGAGAAAGGCTTTGACGACCGACGCGAATTTGAAGGGTTGAATCTTCATTTCTGAAGGGCGTGCCGATAAAGCCGTGTTGGCGTGCATAACCTAGCGCGGCCTTTCGCAGTTCGTGAATGGATTTTCCTGAAATCTCCTTTCCGGTTGCGCGGACAACCCGCACCTTTTTTTCGGCGAGATCCGGTGCCGGACTGTCGCCCTCTTGCGCAACACAAGCCAGGGACGTTTCCACGCTGGGATACTTCAAAAACCATTGCTCGCTCAGGCGCGGCTCGATGGGTACACCCGCCCGCTCGCTGAAGCCGATGTTGTTCTCGTACGGCTTCTCCTCCACGAATGCACCGATTTCCTTCAACCGCTCGACCGCCACCGCGCGCGCTTTGAATCGTTCCAGACCCTTCAAATCCGCGCCGGCCAGGTCGTTCATCGTGCCGTCGGGATTCATGATGTCCACGATCGGAAGCCTGTGGCGCTGGCCGATGTCGAAATCCGCCTTGTCGTGCGCGGGCGTCACCTTGAGCACGCCGGTCCCGAACTCGAAATCCACATGGTCATCGCCAATAATGGGGATGAGCTTCTGCTCGCGTGGCAATTCGGCGGGCAGCGGACGCACGATGTGTTTGCCGATGAGATGCGCATAACGCGTGTCCTTCGGGTTCACGGCCACGGCGGTATCGCCAGGGATGGTTTCGGGCCGTGTGGTGGCGATGGTCAGCCAGGTGTCGATGAAGCGGATGCCATCTTCCGTAGGACAGGCGTCGCGCCTGGCTCCATCTTTTTCTCTTGAAGATTGAGACAGGCTGGAAGCCCGTCCTACGCTTTCAGCAACCTGAACCTTGAAATGATACATGAAACCTTTTTGCGGTTTCATTTCCACTTCCTCGTCGGACAGCGCGGTCTGCGACGCGGGACACCAGTTCACCATGCGTTTGCCGCGATAGATGAGGCCTTTTTTGTAAAGCTCGACGAAGACTTTTTGGACGCAGCGCACGTAATCGGGATCCATGGTGAAACGTTCGCGGGTCCAGTCGCACGAGCAGCCGAGTTTCTTAAGTTGCGCGATGATGATGCCGCCGTGCTTTTCTTTCCACACCCACACGCGCTTGATGAACTCCTCGCGGCCGATGTCCTGCTTCGTTTTTTTTTCCTCCTTGCGGAGTTGTTTCGCCACCATGCCTTCGGTGGAGATGCCGGCATGGTCGGTGCCCGGCAGCCAGAGGACTTCCTTGCCATCCATGCGCGCCTTGCGGCTCAGGATGTCCTGGATGGTATTGTTGAGGACATGGCCCATGTGGAGCACGCCGGTGACGTTCGGCGGCGGGATGACGATGGAATACGCCGGGCGTTTGTCGCTGACGCGCGCGGGGTCGGCGGTGAAGCAGTCGTGCTTCACCCAGAAGTCATACCATTTGTCCTCGACGGACTGCGGCTCGTAGGCTTTGGGAATTTCGGTCATGAAAAGTTAGCTGATGATTTCAAATTCGCCGAACTGGCGAAAGTGGTCGTCGAAGGCCGCGACCCGTTTTACACCGAGTCGTTTCATCACCACGAAGGAAACGGCGTCGCAGAACGGATAGGTTTTGTCGTGGTACTTCCGCAGCAAGGCGATGGCGGCCTGATGGTCCGCCATGGTGGTTTCCATCAGGTGCATCAACGGGTTTTCCCAAAAGTCTGCAATGACCAGGTCGCGCATCGGACCGGAGCGGCTAAAGGTGGCGTGGACTTCGGCGAAGACAAAAGGCGTGCTCACAAATTCAGCCCTCTGGCGGAATAAATCCGTGATTAACGCGCGCGCCGGGGCGTGGTGCGTCTGCCCCTCTCCTCGCCACGCAATCCAGAAAGAGGAATCAATGAAGACCCGATGACGGTGCATCATCGTTTTCCAGCCTCTTTCGCCAACGACCACTGGCCTGCGACTTTAATGTATTTCTTGGGAGTGCCGTAAAGGTAGTGATCGTGGTTGATGGCCGCGTCTTCCGGCAACTCAAACTCAGGATCTTTCGGCGTGGGCCGGAGCATCGGATTGTTGGTCCAAGCTTCGTCCGGCAACTGCATTTTCTCGTCGATGAATGATCGGATGACCGCCGCCATCGGTTGACCGTGCTGGCTGGATTGGGCTTGCACAAAGTCATACTCCGCCCGGCTCAAGTAAATTTGTGTGCGCACCATCGGCGAGAGGTTTTCCAGTGAAGGAGCAAGGACGGAATCCTTCAAAGTCGAAGCTTCGCCCTTTGACTTTGAGTATTTCACACTGCGTTTCATTGTGCTATATATACATCACGCTGTATATACGTCAACTACTTTAACTCATGGTCAGCCGGCTTCACGCCTTTTTTGAAACCGTTGAAGCCATACATGGTGGGCTTGAATTCGCCGACGAGGTCCACGTTCGCCTTCTTCGGAATCTTCCGGTCCAAACCGAGGGCCCAATAGGCGCCGTTGACGATCACGCGGCGCAACCCTTCGCTTTGAAGATCGGTCGCGGAACCCAGCGTGGTCGTCAGGGTCCGGTTCATTTTGCCCGCTTCGTTTTGGTGATCGCGCTGCCAGACGACGGGCTGCATCGGATCGTTCACGGGTTGCTCGACGCCTTTGACGGTCTGCTTCTTGTAATCGGCCGGCGGATCCTCCGGCATCATGCCTTTGAGCACGGCACCCCGAACCAGGATTTTTGCGTCGGCGGGAGGGGCGGCTTCATACACATCCGTGTCGCCAAAAATATCTTCAACGCCGCGGAAGAGCGGGCTGTTTTTCGCCATCGCCTCAATAATG
>JAYUBJ010000479.1:0-4469 GCA_043740915.1 Verrucomicrobiota bacterium | reverse complement strand
CGCCTTTTACATCACTGAGCCGGGTGTGGGCGGCGATGACGCCTTCAAGCCCTTTGGTAGCTGCGGGAGTGGCGGGAGTGGTCATATTGGAAGTCATGTTGGTCCAAAACGTAATTCTCGAATAAACCTGTGATTCAATCTAGGTAACGGTTGCGGAGGCGTCAACGGTTTTCAAGTTCGCCGCGCGAAAAATGGCGGTACCGCGTTCCACGGCGCCATTTGCCTTGAATTGCCGTGACCCGGCGGGCAGATTGCGCGCGTTCATGCGACTAATTTTTTCATTGCTGCTCTGGCTGGCCCCCGGGCTCGTGGTGTCCGCGCAGAGTTCGCTGGCCAAGCTCGAGCGCGTCCAGCTTTTTGGGCATGAATATGTGCGACTGTCGGACTGGGCGGCCGCCAACAATTTTGAACTCAAATGGATCCGGACGGACGAGGAACTGCAGGTCAAGTCGTCGTGGTCTAAACTGGTCTTCATCGTCGATTCGCGGAAAGCAGAAATCAACGGCGTCAGCGTCTGGCTCTCCGTCAACGTCGCCAAGCACCACGCCTCGGTCTTCGTTTCGCCACTCGATTTGCAGACCCTGATCCACCCGGTATTGTTCCCGCCGAAAAGCCTCCCGGGCGAGAAGATCAAAACCATCTGTCTCGATCCCGGCCACGGCGGCAAGGATCCCGGCAACCAAGCGGGCAAGGACCAGGAGAAAAGAATCACCCTGCTGTTCGCGCAGGAACTTCAGAAGCAACTCCGGGACGCCGGCTTCAAAGTGCTGCTGACCCGCGCCGGGGACACGTTCGTCGAATTGCCAGACCGGCCATTTAGTGCCAGCCAGCTCCACGCGGACCTTTTTGTCAGTCTGCATTTCAACGCCGCGGAAGGCAGCGGCGCCAAGGGTGTGGAGACTTATTGCCTGACGCCCGCCCACGCCAGTTCCACCAACACCCGGGGCGAAGGCGCCCACAACGGTTCGTATCCGGCCAACAAGTTGAATGACAAAAATATGGTGCTCGCCTATCAGGTGCAGAAGGCGATCATCAAGAATCTGCCGGCGGAAGATCGCGGTGTGCGCCGCGCGCGGTTCGCGGTCTTGAAATCCCCGGAAATGCCGGCCGTGCTGATCGAAGGCGGCTTCATGACGGATCCCGGCGAGCTCAAGAGAATTCTGGATCCGACCCATCGCAAGAAACTCGCCCGCGCCATCGTGGCCGGACTGCAGGCTTACAAGAAAATCGTGGAACGCTGATTCAGGCAGCGAAAGATACGACCGCAGGAACCCTGATCCTAGTAACCGCAGATGAACGCGGATGAATTGTGAACTCCCAACTCCCGATCGGTATTTTTGACTCCGGCATCGGTGGCCTGACCGTTGTGCGCGAGATTCATCGCGTCCTGCCGCGCGAAGACCTGGTGTATCTCGGTGACACGGCGCGCGTGCCGTACGGCACCAAATCGCCCGGGACGGTGGTGCGCTTCGCCTGTGAAGACACGCAATTTCTGCTGCAGCAAAAGGTCAAGGCCGTGGTCGTCGCCTGCAACACCGCGTCCGCGTGGGCCTTGCCGACCCTCGAAGGCCGGTTCTCCATTCCCATTTTTGGCGTCATCCTGCCCGGCGTGCGCGCCGCGTTGGAGCAATCCCGCAACCAGCGCATCGGCGTCATCGCCACCAACGCCACCATCCGCAGCCAGGCTTATACCAAGGGGATTCTCGCGAGTTGCGGCACCGCCCGGGTTTTCGCGCGCGCCTGTCCGCTGCTCGTGCCGCTCGTCGAGGAAGGCTGGCTGAACCATCCGGTGACTCTCGCCGTGCTGCGGGAATACCTTGCCCCATTGCTGTGTCAACGCATCGACACGCTGGTGCTGGGCTGCACGCATTATCCGCTGCTGAAACACGCCCTCCGCACGGTGGCGGGGAGCAGCGTGCGGCTGGTTGATTCCGCGGAGAGCTGCGCGCTTTATGTACACGAGCAGTTGGCGCTGCTCCAATTACTCAACCGCAAGCGACGGCGCGCGGGCGTGATCCGGCCGTTTGTCACGGATGAGACGGAACGGTTTGTAGAACAGGCCAAGCATTTTCTTGGAGCGCCCACCGAGCCCGCGCAGAAAGTGGACTTAAAATCGGCCTGACAGCTCGGCGAACATCGTGCCTGGGCAGCTTTACCAAGAGTACATCTGTACATCTTACTTTCTTGCAGAGGGGTGGGTGACTGGCGGCAAAATGGGGCCTCGCCAAAACTCTAACGCGTTCCCCCTCCCCCTGCCCTCCCCTCCGAGGGGCCAGGGGGGCAGAAGACTGAAGGCACACCACAGCAGAACGGACGCGAGCGTTCGCTAGAGTGGAGACATAACTACTCCCTGGGAATCTGGTTCAACGTATAGTGAAACGTGTCGTGCCAGAGTTTCCGGCCCTCGGCGCTCCGCACGTCCAAGCCACGTACCAGCGTTACGTATCCGGGCTTCAAGCCCTCCAACTTCAAGCGCGCCTTCAACCCGTCCGGCGACACTTTCGCGGATACAACCTTGATCGGGGTGGAACTGTTTTCCTTGCCGGCGTGATCGATTTCCGGTGAGCCGTACTTGGCGTGATACTTATATTTGAATTGCGCCACATCGTAGCTCTCGGAATTTCCGGCGGCGGTGGGATCGGCCGGTTGCGTAAAGGTAAGTTCAAAACCATCCGGACGCGCGTGGCATTCGCGGACTTCAAACGGCACCTTGCCGGTGAAGCTCACACGGTCGAGGGAATAATCCCGCGGCGCCACGGCCGCCCACGCCTGGTTTTTGCAACCGCCGACGTAAAGTTTGCCATCCGGCCCGAGCGTCAGACGGTTGACGCCGGAACCGAAGCCTTTGACCAGCGGCCACACGGCACCCTGCCACTCGCCGTTCACCTGCTCGAGCGCAACGCGCATGACGAGCGCGTTTTGAAAATCGCCCACGATCAACTGGCCTTTGAAGGCCGCGCCGAACCGCTCGTCGCGAATCGTTTCGAAGCCGCTGGCGGACTTGGCGAGCGTGTAAGGAAACCAAACCGCCGGCGGCGTGAAGCGGCCATCGCGCTGGCCAAGGAAATCTTCCATCGGCGCAGGGGTCGTCGAAGGGTAACCGTAGAATTTTCCGCGCTGGAGATGATTGAGCGCGCAGGCCCCGACCCAATTCCCTTGGTTGTCCGTCATGAACAAGTCGCCGTCGGGACCGTACGTGCCAAAACCGTTTGGCGATCGGAGGCCACTGCAAAATCCCTCCAACGCTTTGCCGTCGGCGCTGATCTTCACATCCCAGCCCATGTAAGGAATCTCGTAGATGCCGTGGTTGCCGGTGCGATAGACATGAAAGTTTCCTTTCGCATCGAGCACCGGACCGAAGGAGAAGTCGTGATAGTTGCCGGTGAAACCCCAGCCTTGATTGACGCATTCGTAGAGGTCGCATTCGCCGTTGCCATCGGTGTCCGCGAGACGGGTCAACTCCTGCTTTTGCACGACGTAAATCTGGCCGTTGAGGACCTTAAGACCGCCCGGCTCGCACAGGCCGCGCGCAAAGCGCCGATACGTGACTGCCTGCACGTCGCCCTGCGGTTGTTGCACGATATAGACTTCACCCGGCCAGGTGCAGACGGCCAGATCGCCATTGGGCAGAAAATCCATGCCGGTGACTTGCAACTGAATTTCCCTCGGCACTGGGAAATGTTCGACGCGGTAATACTCGTCGGCGCTGCGGACAGTGGAAAAGGATTTGTCCGCAGTGAAGACGCGGGGCACTGTCGTATCCTTCCCCCGTTGTTGGCTAAAAACAAAATCCATCTTGGGCGGGGAAACTTCGCCGAGACTCGCGCTTTCACCCAGCCTCTGCACTTCAAGTGCGTCCTTTCCAACCGAAGTGACGATTTCAACAGCGACCGGTTTCGAGTGGGCGGCGATAAGTCGATAAATCCGATGTTCTCTGCCCGAACTGCGCAGGGTGGAACTTCGGCTCTCGCCTTTCTCCTCGGTCCAAATCCTGGACTCATATTTCACGACTCGTTCTTCTACCTTCATGAAGGAACCGGCGTTCGCGGCCCCTGTCAATTCACCACGCAAGGTCACCCAGAATCCATCGCCTTCGCGGGTCAGGTAGATTTGGGGCAAATCAACTGGCAAGCCAATTTCCTTGGCTTTTTCGGCATGGCAGAGAAAGTAGAGGTCTTGGTCACACGATCCAATTTCGAACCGGCGGACCACCACCGGGTCATTGGTGCCAGGTCTGGGTGTTTCATGGATTTGCACGAACTTTCCGCTGGGTAGCAGCAACTCATACATCAGAGTGGCAGCTCCACCCTTTGTGCTGAGGCCGAGAAATCGCGCTCCCTTGGGCATGTTGAAGAGATCAACTTTAGGTGGCTTGCCTACTGACCAAGGGAAAATGGACGGCATCGTCCACAGCACTTTTCCTTCGAAGTCGCAGTAAAACTTGTCTTTCCCACCGTGATAAACCGCGC
>JAYUBJ010000478.1:0-4479 GCA_043740915.1 Verrucomicrobiota bacterium | reverse complement strand
TGTTCGTCCGTCGGCACGTCGAGCGAGAACACCACCACCTCGCACTTCGCCAACTCGGCCGGATCACTGGTGAAACGCAGCCGCGCATGATTTGCTTGAAACAATTCCGACAGGCCCGGCTCCACCACGGGAAACCTGCCCGCATCCAGTCCCGCGCACAACGCGGCGTCCGGGTCGAACCCGAGCACGTCAAAACCCTTGGCCGCCGTCGCGATGCCCGAGACAATGCCAAGATGCGAAAGTCCAATGAACCCGATCATGGCTGAAACCTTCCGAGTTGTGGGCCCAGGCCCCGGATTTTTTCTCCAATCCACAAATCATTTTGCAGGTTCGAACCGCCGTCCTGGCAAAGCTCAAGAAAGTGTTCCTGTTCCGTCTGCCAGGTCGGGTCGGGTATTTCCAGCGTTTCCACCGTTTCCGCTGGCCGGCCGCTGGGAAACACCCGCTGGCGGAGGGTGAACGTGCTCGGCCCCCATTTGCAGAGTCCCTGAATGTGGGCGCTGCCCAACGCACCATAAACATCCAGTCCAAACGTGTTCCGCCAGGAAACCATCGTCGCCTCCATCTCGAGCACCGGCTGGCCGCGAAAACCAAAAAGCACATGGTCCGGCGCCTGGTTCTCAAAACGATTCACGCTCCACACCTCACCCGGCATCTCGCGCGGGCCGAATAGAAACAACGCCAGGTCCAGTAAGTGCGATCCCAAATCCGAAAGCACGCCCAGGCCCTGGTCGCGCCAGGGCGAGTTGCGGACATCGCGTGCAGTACCGTTGCCGTAAAAGAATTTCGCCAAGTAAATCGGGCCGAGCGATCCCGCATCGAGAACGTGTTTCAGCCGCGCGATGTGCGGCTCGAAACGGTGATTGTACGCCGTGTAACAAGCGACACGGTTTGTCTCCGCGACCTGCCGCAGCACCAGTTCCTCGATTTCCTCCAGCCCAGCCAGCAGCGGTTTCTCCACCAGCACATGTTTTCGCCGGGTGAGCAGATAACGGAGGATGAAGATCTTTTCCGAGTCCGGAACGCAAACGCACGCGGCATCATACGACTCCGGGGGCACGTCTTCGACGCGTTTGAAATTCGCCTCGGGCGCGACCGGGTCCACCGTGGCCACGACCTGCGCGCCCGCAACCGCGCGACGCTTGCGGCCTTGCACGCCCAGACCGATCACCACGATTCTCATTCGAAGCGCGCCCATTTCTCCAGCGCGGCGAGTTTTTTCAGCACCTCTTCCGGCGCGACGGGATTGTTGCCGTCGTGTTCGCACGACACGGCGGCGGCGAGCGAGCCGAGGATCGAGGCAATGACATTGGACTTCGTTGCCACCAGCGAGAGCGTGGCGTACGCCAGCAACGCGTCCCCCGCCCCGACGGCGTCCACCACCTTGTCGGCAAAACTGTCGATGGTGAAAAACGAGCGGACGTTGGGATCGGGTGCGCGGTAGGTGATGATGCCGCGCTCGCCGAGTTTGAGGATCAGGTTTTTGCAGCCGGCCTTTTTGTACAGATCCAGCGCCAGCGGTCGGACGGTCGAATCCTGGTCACCGAGGGAAAAGCGCGCCTCGCGCTCGTTCGGCGTGATCAAATCGAAATCTTGAAACTCGAGAATATTGCCCCAACGATTCGCCACCTGGCTGTCAGCGACGCGCAACACTCCCGGCGGCACGGCGGCGGTCAGCTGCGGGATGGTGAACTTGTTGAACAGGCCGTGGCGGAAATCGCTGAACACCGCCACGTCCACCGGATGCGCGGCCAGTTGCGCCTTGAGCTGGTCCTGGATTTTCTCCGAGATGGGCCGGTTGTCCACTTTGTCCACCTTGAGCATCCGATAACCGTTCGTGATGAAGGCGTTTTTGTGGGTCGTCGTCCGGGTCGGATCCACCACGACTTCGCAGCGGATGCCGGCGGCTTCGAGGTCTTTCACCACGAAATCTTTCAGCGCATCGTCGCCCATCACGGAGGAGAAAATCACGTCCGCACCGGCCTTGCGCAAATGTTTCGCCACCACGGCCGCACCGCCGGGAAAATCCACTGCGCGCTCGTACTTCACGCTGAACGTCGGCGTCTTCGCCGTGCCGCCAATGAGCGTGCAATAAGTGTAGCCGTCCACGATGGTGTCGCCGATGACGTGGACTTTCACGCCCTGGAGCTTCGTCAACGCGGCGCGCAAATCCACAAACTCCAGCCCCTCCGAATGCAGCAGCGCGAGAAGTTTGTCCACCGTGAGATTCGGCGGCGTCGCGTCAATGATGGCCGACGACGAAAGCACGAGGTCGCCGGGCGTGAACAGGATCTGACCGCCGTAGGTGTCCACCGCCGCCATCTCCTCCCGCGTTTTCGGGTGGATGCCCTCGGCGGAATACTCGTAGCCCTTCGCAAAAAAATCAGGCTGCAGAAACTTGAGGTTCTCGATGGGCGTCGGGTTCTCATCCACGATGACGTAGTCCACACATTCGAGCGCGGCGAGGTTCATGGCGCGCAAGTCCTGCGGCACGAACGGCCGGAAGTTTGCCTTGTTAATGTGCGCGTCGGACGTGAGGCTGGCCACCAGCAGGTCGGCTTTGCTTTTAGCGTAAAGCAGGTGGCGGATGTGGCCGGGATGGACGAGGTCGAAGGTCCCGTGGCACAGAATGACAGATTTGGCGCGCGGACGCGGGCCGATGGCCGCGCGCAACTCCTCGCGCGTTTTAATCTTGCGACGGAAGTCGCTTTGCTGCGTTGTGGTGCTCATTCACTTTTGCCGGCGAGGAAGGCAAACCACGTCTTCGTCGCCTCGGCGATGGACGCCGGGTCCCACACGGGGGCCTGCCGCCAGTAATCAATGTTCGCCAGCATTTTCGCCACGCCTTCCTCGATTGTCACGCGTTGTTTCCAGCCGAGGTCGCGGCCGATTTTCGTGATGTCGGCCCAGGTGCAGTCGGGCTCGCCGGGCCGCTTGGGCAAAGGCACGACCGGCCCACCGAGCAGCTCGACGAGGCGGTTCACCGATTGTGGATTGCCGGCGCCGAGGTTGAAGATTTCGTTCACACGCTCCGTCTTCGCCGCAAGGTAAAAGGCCCGCGCGACGTCGGTGACAAACAGGAAGTCGCGCCGCTGCGTGCCGTCGCCCACCACGGTGAATGGTTTGCCCGCGAGCTTCTGCGCGAGGAAAACGCCGAAGACCGCGCCGTAAGCGCCGGAGGTTTTTGAGCGGGTGCCGTAGGCATTGAAAATGCGGATCGAATTGACCGGCAACTGATAGACCTGGCCCCAGTGGCGCACCGCCTCCTCGCCCATGTATTTGCTCAACGCGTAGGGATACTCGGTGCGAATCGGCGCGTCCTCGCGCGTCGGCACCTCCGCGAGTCCATAGCACGAGGACGACGCGGCATAAACCAGCTTCTTGACCTTCGCGTGGCGGGCGGCTTCGAGCACTTTCACCGTGCCCATGACGTTCGTGGACAAATAATCCACCGGGCGGTCAATCGAAGGCACGATGTCGCCGATGCCCGCGAAATGAAAAATGTATTGGGCCCCGGCGAAGAGCGGGTCCACCGCCGGCAATTCACGGATGTCGCGCACTTCCACGACGAGGTTGGTTTCACCCTTGCGGTGCGCGAGATTCTCCAACCGGCCGCCGACGAGGTTGTCAATGACGTGGACGCGGAAGCCTTCGTCGAGCAGGAGGTCCACCATGTGGCTGCCGATGAAACCGGCCCCACCGGTGACGACGGCCAACTGGGGCGTGCTCATTTAAGACCAAGTTTCTTCACGCTCTTGACGTTGATAAACGATTCGTCCGTCAGCGTATTGCCGGGGAACTTGCCGGCCTTGAACGCCCGGCACAAATCGCGCACGGCGTCTTCGATGTTGCGCTTCGGCCCCCAGCCAAGTTTTTCGGAAATCTTGCGGGACGTGATGCGATACGAACGCGGGTCGTTCGTCGTGGTGCGCTCAATGCGGATGGGTTTCTTCTCCGGGAACTCCTCCTCGACAATCTTGCGCGCGATCTCCGCCAGTTCGTTGACGGTCTGGTTCTGGTAGCCGGCGTTGAAAATCTCGCCCGCGATTTTTTCCTTCGGCAGCGCGAGCAGTTCGGCGTACAGCTCACAGACGTCGTCAATGTGGATGTTCGGCCGCTGCTGGTCCCCGCCGAAAACGGTGATGACGCCCTTGTGGTAGGCGTGGTTCGTCAGGATGTTCACCGTCAGGTCAAAGCGCATCCGCGGCGAATATCCGCAGACCGTCGCCGGACGGATGGTCACACAGGTGAACTCGGGCGACTGGTGCCGGAAGAGGATGGGTTCGCAGAGGCCTTTGTATTTGTTGTAGTCCGTGAGCGGCAAGAGGGGATGCTCCTCGGTTACTTCTGGTGCATCGCTGACCCCATAAACGGAACTGCTGGAGACATAGATGAACCGCTCGACCCCGGCGGCCTTGCTCGCGACCACGAGCGGCTCGAAGCACTCGAAATTGATGGTGCGGCTGAGCGACGGGTCGA
>JAYUBJ010000477.1:0-4482 GCA_043740915.1 Verrucomicrobiota bacterium | reverse complement strand
ACAAAAAAGAGAGGCACCCTTGCGGATGCCTCTCGTGAGCGTTGGCGCAGCGCTTACTGGATGATCATCGAGTTGATCGCACCGTTGTAGGCGTTGATCGCGGCATTCAACTGGTCGCGGAACTTTTGGCTGCTGACCTGTTGCACGCTCGCGTCACCCAGGACAATGTTGCCCTGGAGGTTGTGCAGCGAATTGAGCGTGGCGTTGGACCAGGCCGGAGTGGTCGGGTCGACGACGGCGATCGCCGAGGAACCGAGGGCTGCGCTCGGGCCGAACGTGAAGTAGCCTCTGGGATCACCGACGCCGATACCGTAGCTGGCGCTGGTTTCATTCACGGCAATGCTGCGGTCGCCGGTCAGGATCGTTTGCGGCCGGGTTTCATCCGCACCCGTGCCCACGAAGTAGCTGATGGCGAGGGTTTGCTTGCTGGGATCCGCGAGGCTCTGGGACGTGCCCAGGAAGTCAATCGCGGACGTGTTCAATCGGTTGCGATCCGCCGGGCAGATCAGGATCTTGGCGGACGCCAATTCGTTGGACATGGACTGGAAATGAATCCACGCCAGAGCCGGGTTCGAGGCCGGCACGGTGCCGTTGGCGGACACCGTGAAAGTTCCGGCGGAAGTCGTGAAGCTGAGGTTCCTAGTGGCGAAGGGATATTTGTCGTCGTTGTCACCCGCGAAGATGCGGAAGGCCAACCCGACTTGCTTGAGGTTGCTGACGCATTTGATGCGTTGCGCCTTGGCCTTGGCGGTGGCCAGGGCCGGCAGGAGCATGCCCGCCAGAATGGCGATGATGGCGATGACCACCAGCAGTTCGATGAGCGTAAAGGCTCCCGACTTGGGTCTGAGGATAGGTTGTTTCATAGTTGTGTTTGGTTTGGTTCGCCAGAGCCCGGTTACTTAATCCAGGATGCCGATATGGTTCAGACCAGTTTTAGCAAGACATATGCCATCGCCGGTTATGTGGGGTTCCGGCGTAAAACGCCCTCTCCATTCGTGTCCGGCGCAAAAATTTCACGCCTAATGCGTGAAGAAAACGCGCACAGCTTCCACCCGCCTGCCGGATTTGCACTCGAAGGGCCCGGCGGGATGGGTGAATTGTGGTGGACCGGAGTCGGTTGCTCATGGCGGGGCGGTCCATCCCGCGGGAGAATTATCATTGCCGCGGGCGCGGCGGCGCATTTTCGCTTGCCCATAGTGGAAACGATAGCGTATTAACTTCGGGACGGTAAAACGCCGTCAACGGTCATCGTCCGGGATGAATTCAGTAGACGGTGGTTTAGCCGGTGCATGGGAAGCCCGCGTGGCGGAATTGGCAGACGCGCTAGATTCAGGTTCTAGTGAGTAACATCGTACAGGTTCAAGTCCTGTCGCGGGCACCAACGGAACAATAACGCGGTCGCAATTCCATTTTACTTTCATGGCCTTACAAATCCGTCAAGCCAGCGACGCCGACGCGCTCCGATGGTTGGAACTGCTCAAGACGGCGCTGGGTGACGATCACCCGGACAAACAAGTCTATGACCCGGCATGGATCGCTGGCCAACTCAACCCTGCTTGCGGCAACGAGACCTGGGTGGCCGACGATGGCACGCGGTTGCTCGCGGCCATTTCAATTTTGGGCGCGTCCGAAAAGGGTGAAGGCCCCGTTTTGAATTTGGGCCGGAACCTTTTCTGCCCCGAAAGCTTCGCCGATGGCTCCGGTGAATCGTTGCTGCGAACGGTCAGTGAAATCGGCGCCCGCCAGGAGAAAATGATCGTCACCCGCGTGCTGACCTCGGATAATGGCCAGCAAATTTTGTTCGAAAAAAATGGCTTCGTCGGGGTCGGTTTCCAGCCGCTTAAACACATGCACCGGGCGCGCGAAGGCGTGATCTTCTACGTCAAAGTCGCCCGGACACATCTGACCGCCCGCCTCCCTCTTTCTGAATCGCTCCCGCAGGTCGGCGAACTGGCCGCGTTGGCGTTGGCCAACCTTCAAATTACCAACCCGCCGCCCATCCGCGACGGGGTGACGGGCTACCCGCTCAAAACGGAGATCGCCTTCCACGACGCCACGTACGAGGATTTTGAATTGTGGCGCGTCCACGCCCAATCCACCAACCCCGCGAAAGAAATTTCGGGCAACTTCAATCTCGGCTTTGGCTACCTGCGCACCCCCTCGAGCGCACCGCGCCGTGCCGCGCTGGGTCAGCGGGAAAATACCGTGGTGGCCGGGTTGTGCTATTACCTCGATGAACAGGACCGCTGCCTGCGCATTGTTGACTCGTTCTGCATGGACGACCTTTCCATCGGCGCCGTGCTGCACCAGGTGGTCAAACTCTCCCAGAGCCAGTTCAATGCCGTCTATGTGGAAATGGACATCCTTATGACCGCGCCCCGGCTGTTGAAAAGCGCCGAACAACTCGGCTTCGTCCCGGTCGCCTATCTGCCCGCGTTCTTCCTGAAGGACGGCACCTACACCGATGTCGTTAAAATGGTGAAGTTCAACATGAGCTATTCCAGCGAAAGCTCCAACCTCACCACCAGCGCCCGCGCGCTCACCACCATCATCGACCACAGCTTGCAGGACCAGGGCATGGGTGTGGCCATCATCAACATGTTGCGCGGCCTGCCGTTTTTTGAGGGCCTCGGCGACGGTGAATTGCGCAAGATGGCGCGGCTCTTCATTCAAAAACTCTATCGGCCCGGGGAAAAAGTCTTCAACAAGGGCGATTCCGGCAACGAGGCCTACGTGGTCATGCGCGGACAGATTGACATCTGCCTCGAAGACGGAGCCCGGCCCATTGCCACCGTCGGCAACGGCCAGATTTTTGGCGAACTGGCGTTTCTCGATGGCGCGGCGCGCAACGCCCTCGCGGTGGCCAGCAAGGCCAGCATTCTGCTGGTGGTGCAACGGAGTGCCTTCAATGAAGTGGTGCAGCGCGAGCCCCACCTCGGGATGGTCGTCATGAAAAACGTGGCGATGGATCTCTCGAACAAGCTCCGCCGCGCCAACGCCGCCCTCTCCTCCACCAAGAAATAACTCCGGCTTCACCAGGCAACCGGCACCGACAGTTTGTTGCCGAACCGGTTCGTGTAGAGCAGTTGCTGGTTCGCCGCGCCGTATTCGTACACCAGCTTGGTGATCTTTACGTCGAAACAACAGTACTCCGCAATCTCCAGCAGCTTGCCCTCGCGAAACCAGTGGATCGCCTGCATCCCCTCGGCCGTCTTTTCCACCCCCAAGGAGGCCTGGGCGATGGCGTCCAAGGAGAGCCGATGCGGCAATTTTTTCTGCACTTCCACGAGCATGTCCAGCGTCGGCACCTGCTGCGCGTCAAAGAATTCATTGTGCCCCTGGAGCACTTCATAATCAAAGCGGAGCACGTTGAAGCCCACCACCAGATCGGCGCGCTGCAACTCTTTGATCAGCTCGTTGACTTGCCGTTCCCCGTAAATCTGATAGTCGCCCCGCGCCGTGCTGTACGTCACACCCACGCTCATGCGCATGTCGCGAATGTTGCCCCAGCCACCCACCTCGTCGGCGGACTTCTGCGTTTCCAAGTCGAAATAAACGATGTTCTTCATGCTCCACTCGGTCGCGGCCCGACCCAACTGAGCCCGGCACCGCCAGGACAATCTCGCGCGGTCTCGGGGACAACTGTAACGGGGCGGCCCACCCAGGCAAAGGAAAACAGTCCGGAACACAAAAACCTTTGTCACTGCGCGGCTTTGTTGTTCCAATCCGGCCATGCCTGAATTGCCGGAAGTCGAAGTGCTGGTTCGCCATCTGGCCCCGTTGCTCAAAGGCAAACCGATCCGCCGGATCGAGGTGCGGCGCGCCCGGGTCCTGCGGCCAACCTCGGAGCGGCAGTTCGCGCGCCAATTGACCGGCGCGAAATTCATCGCGCTGTCGCGGCGCGGAAAATACTTGCTGTTCCAGCTGCGTTCGCCCCGACGCCAGACCACGTTCAAATTGCTGGGCCATCTCGGCATGACGGGGCGGATGTATTTGCGGCCCGCGGGCGAGACCCGGCCCAAACACGCCGCCGTGATCTTCCACCTCGGCACGCAGGATTTCATTTACGAGGACACGCGCTACTTTGGGCGCCTGACCCTCGACCCCAGCGCGCTGGCGCTGCTCGGCCCGGAGCCGCTCGGTGCGGAGTTTTCCCCGGCCTGCCTGATGGCGGCGTTGCGGCGCTCGGCGCAACCGGTCAAAATCAAATTGCTCGATCAATCGGTGCTGGCCGGCGTGGGCAACATCTATGCGAGCGAGGCGTTGTTCCGCGCCCGGATTTCGCCAAAGTTGCCGGCGCGAAAAATCACCGCCGCGCAGGCCGCGCGCCTGTGGCGGGCCGTGCGCGAAGTGCTCGCCGAGGCCATCGACTGCGGCAGCACCATCCCGCTGGACTGGTCGGGGAACGACAAACGTGACGGATTGTTTTACTATGGCCAGGCGGCCGGCGCGCCGGATTTCTATGAGGAACGGCTGCGCGTG
>JAYUBJ010000476.1:0-4492 GCA_043740915.1 Verrucomicrobiota bacterium | reverse complement strand
GGCCTTGCCCACCTGCTCGACGAGCGCGCGCTCGATCAGGGTCTGCATCACGCCATCGACCGCCACGCCGCGGATTTGCTCGATCTCCGCGCGGGTCAACGGCTGGCGGTAGGCGATGATTGCGAGGGTTTCCAGCGCCGGCTGCGACAAGCGCGAGGGACGGTTTTTCTCACCCACGAGCGCCTTGATCCAGGGGGCGTATTCCGGCTGGCTGACAAACTGCCACGCGCCCGCCACGCACGCGAGACGGTAGCTGCGACCCGCGGCCTCGTGCTCGCGCGCCAATTCCTCGAGCGCGGTGACGAGCGCTTCCTCTTTCACTTTCTTGAACGGCCGGGCGATGCCGTCCTCACTCTGCTCGGCGGCGGCGGCGAGCAGGTCGCGCAGTTCCTTCGGGCTATGCGGCTTTTGCGCCGAGAACAGGACGGCTTCGAGAATGTATTTTAATTCCATGCGGGGCTAAGCGGGGTTGACCATGGTTTCGACGCCCGGCGCGGGTTCGGCCGCCACCGGCACGGTCGGCGGCGATTCGGGCGCGCGGGTGATTTCAATTTCGCTGAACGGTTCCGCCTGCGCGATGACCAGTTGCTTCAAGCGGATCAATTCCAGCAGCGCCAGGAAGGTGACGACGACTTCCGTCCGGCTCGTCGCGGCGGCGAATAGTTCCGTGAATTTTACGCGGGTCTTTTGCTTCAGCGCGTAGATGAGGGACTCAATTTTTTCGCTCACCGTCCATTTATCCTCAAAAATATCACGCGTGTCCTGCAGCGCGAAACGTTTGAGGATGCTGTTGACGGCGTTGATCAAGTCGAACAGGGAAACTTGCAGCTTCGGCGCGGGCGCTTCGAAACTCAGCTTGCCGGGCAGGCGTGGATAAATATTCTCCTGGGCCGCCTCGCGTTCCTGGAGCTTCGCGGCCACGTCCTTGAACTTCTTGTACTCGACCAGTTGCCGGATCAGCTCCCAGCGCGGGTCTTCGCCCTCCTCCTCGTCCTCCACCGGCGCCTGCTGATCGACCGGCAGCAATTCGCGGCTCTTGATGTACATGAGCGTCGAGGCCATCACCAGAAATTCACCGGCGATGTCCAGATCGAGCTGGCGCATCAACTCGACGTATTCGATGAACGACGTGGCGAGCTGGGTGAGGTTGACCTCGTAGATGTCCACCTCCTCCTTTTTGACCAGGTAGAGCAGCAGATCGAGCGGTCCTTCAAAGACCTCAAACTGGACTTTGTAATCAGCCATGCGCGCACCGTGAGGCACGACCTCGACGGATGGCCGAAGCTTAAGACGACCCCCGGGGCTTTGGCAATGCTGGAACGAGAGTTGAAAAATGCGAACCCGTGGATTACACCAGCAGCGGATCAAATATGAAAATCATCACCGACGAACGTTGCACCGGCTACCACGCACCCGGGCATCCCGAGCGGCCGCAACGCATCAGCCAATCGCTGGAGAAACTCCGCGCCCAAAAGGAGCTGCCGCTCGCGTGGGCCGAGCCGCTGGGGTTCGAGGACGAAGTGATCTTGCGCGCGCATTCCGTGGCGCATCTGGCCCATGTGAAGCAGGCCGCCGGTGATTTCGACGGGGACACGCCGGCGCACCCCAACATCATCGAGCACGCCCGCCGTTCCATTGGCGGCGCTTTGCAGGCCTTGGCGGCCGCGCGCGGCGGCGAAATGGCCTTCAGCCTGCTGCGCCCGCCGGGCCATCATGCCCTGCGCGACCGCGCGATGGGTTTTTGCTATCTAAATTCCATCGCCATCGCGGTGCTCGAAGCCCTGGCCACCGGCGCGAAGCGGGTGGCCGTATTTGATTTCGACGTGCATCACGGCAATGGCACCGAGGCGATTTTGTTGGACCAGCCGCACGCCGCATTCTTTTCGATCCACCAGCATCCCTGCTATCCCGGCACTGGCACCAAAAATGTCGGCAACAATTGTTTCAACTATCCCGTCGCGCCGAAAACCCCGCGTGCCGAATACCGCCAGGTAATGGCCCGGGCACTGGAGGACTTGAAGAAGTTCAAGCCTGATGTGGTGGCCGTCTCGGCCGGCTTCGACGCCTACGCGCGCGACCCGCTGGCGCAGGAGGCGCTCGAAGCCGAGGACTTCCACTGGCTCGGCGAGTCGGTTCGCAAGCTGGGTGTGCCAGCGTTCAGCCTGCTGGAAGGTGGTTACAGCAGCGATCTGCCAGATTTGATCCTCGCCTACCTGAAAGGCTTGGCGGGAAAATAGGCCGGGCAAAACGGGTTGTCTTTCCGCGGGGACGGCTTAGGATGCCCCCCGTGAATGGACAGCGAAAAAACTGGCTGCCGGTCTTGTTGCTCGCAGGTTTCGTGCTGACGCGCTGGCCCGGCTTGATGCCGCCCAACTTCAGCGCCGCCTATGCGCTGGTATTCTGCGCGGGTGCGTTTCCCCGCCGGCTGCCAGGGTGGCAGCTGCTCGCCGTCATGCTCGCCACCGATATTGGCCTCAACCTCTGTTATTACGAGACCTCGATCTTCAGTGATTATCAGGCCATCAATTACCTCGCTTACGGATTGATCTTTTTGCTGGGCCGGCAATTTACCCACCGGGCTTCGTGGCTCAAATTGGTGGGCGGCGGTTTGCTCGGCGCGATCGTGTTTTATCTGGTCACCAACACCGCCGCGTGGTTCGAAAATCCCGAATACGCCAAGACGATCTCCGGCTGGGTTCAAGCCCTGACGGTCGGCACCCCCCACTGGCCGGCGACGTGGACATTTTTTCGCAATACGCTGCTCAGTGGCGGTCTGTTCACCGGGTTGATTGTCGCCGCGCTGAAGTCCACGGAACCGGCGCCGGCCGAGGCCGCCGAGGAATCGGAGACCGAGGAAGCCACCGAAACCGAGACGGAAGAAACGCAGGTGTGAAGTTAAGGGTGAGCCGTGAGGAGTGCAGTGCGCGCGCGTTCGCTGGAGCTATTGCGTTTAACCCACAGGGCATGAAAATTGGGATCATCTCCGACACCCACGGGCATTTCGATCCGAAGATCCGGGAGCTGTTCGCTGGCGTGGAACACATCCTGCACGGCGGCGACATCGGCCAACAGTGGGTCATCGAGGAGCTTCAGCAGATCGCGCCCGTCACGGCGGTTTTGGGCAACAACGATGTTGGAATGCTTTATTCCGAAACGGAAATCCTCCAGCTCGCGGGCCGGAAATTTCTGGTGCAGCACATCGTCGATGTGCCCTCGCCGGGCGAGCGCCTGCGGCAACGGATCGACCGGGAAAAGCCCGACGTGGTGGTCTTTGGCCACACACACAAACGCCACCAGGAACAGATTGGACGGACGCTCTATTTTAATCCGGGCTACGCCGGCAAGCCGCGCTTCAATCTGGCGCGCGGCGTGGCGATTCTAAAGTGCGAAGGGGCGGCCATCACGGCGGAGTTCTTGCAGTTGTAGGCGGGGAGATGGAACCCCAGGCGTTTTGCGCTCGACCTCGCGCACAATTTCATTATCTTCTCACCGAGCTTGTAATGACAACGTTTATCAAAGCGCTTCTCGTCGGCACCTTGGCGATTGTGGGGGTCTATCTTCTTCAAGGGTTGCTTTCGGAGATGTTGTATCATTTGTTGTTTTTGTGCGGCCTGGCCATCGGCGGGGTGATTGTCTATCAACTGGTGGCGATCATCAAAGAAGACTCCTTCGAGTACAGCGTGGCCGACCTGCTGCCGGCCAAGTCCGCCGCGCCGATCACCCGCCCGCAGGTGATCAAATTGCTGCCGCGCGAGGAGACCATCATCCTGGAGTGGGCGGCCGAATACCTGAACGCCGGCAACACCCAGGCCGCCAGCAGCAAGCTGGAACGAATCTCCACCGTGTTTCGCAACCACCCCGACGTGCTGGAAATGCAATGCAAGATTTTCCAGCAGGAAAAACGCTGGCGCGCCGGCTTGGACACGGCCCGTAAGTACAGCCAGACCGCGCCGGAGAAAGTCAACGGCTGGCTCGAGCAGGCCGTTTGCCTGCACGAAATGAACCTGACTGAGACGGCGCTGGATACACTCATCCCGCTGGTCACCATGTTCCCCAATGAACACCGCGTCACCTATGATATTGCCCGCTACAGCTGCCGGTTGGGGCGGCTGGAGCCGGCGCAGCAGTGGCTCGGACGCGCCTACACCATCGGCGGCAAGGCTAAAATTCTGAAGAGCGTCCTGGCCGACCCGGACTTTGAGGCGCTGCGTCATCACCTGGGTCGGGAGGCCCTCGTGGGCAAGATCATTTCCGGCGGCCAGACCGGCGCCGACCGTGAAGCGCTGGATTTTGCCATCGCCCACGGCATCCCGCACGGCGGCTGGTGTCCCCACTCCCGGCTGGGCGAAGACGGGGCGATTCACACCCAGTATAATCTGACCGAAACCCCCAGTTCCGGTTATCAGCAGCGGACGGAATGGAACGTCCGCGATTCCGACGCGACGGTCATTTTTTCGTCAGCCGATACGCTCACCGGCGGAACCTTGCGCAC
>JAYUBJ010000475.1:0-4499 GCA_043740915.1 Verrucomicrobiota bacterium | reverse complement strand
TTCCGTCCAAGTCCAATTCCTTGCCAAGCGACTCCATAACGAGCTGCTGAAGATAACGTGAAAACAGTTCAATTCGATCTTTATATGGCAAAACAACCATATCTTTCTCACCTTTACCGTTACCGATGTAAAACCACATCAAGGCAAGCTGCGCTGAGGGGTTGCGAGAAACTTGAGGTTGTCGGGTAACCTCATCACAAGCTTTGGCTCCGGCCAGCATCGATCCGATGTCGATGCCTTGGAGCGCGGCTGGCAAGAGTCCAACAGCAGAGAGTTCACTGGTTCGACCGCCCACCCAATCCCACATTGGGAAACGTCGCAACCACTGGTTCTTGACCGCCACTTTGTCGAGGTCGCTGCCCAAGCCGGTAACAGCGACGGCATGAGCGGCGAACTCCAACCCGGCACGCTTGAACACGGCCTGCGCTTCCACCATTCCGTTTCGGGTTTCCTTGGTTCCACCCGATTTGGAAATGACGACACACAATGTCCGCCCTAATCCAGCGCCAATCTCGGCCAGCACCTTGTCCATCCCGTCAGGATCGGTATTGTCAAAAAAATGAACTTTCAATCTATCCGTGGTGGGTTCACCGAGGGCATGCGCCACAAACTGGGGTCCAAGTGCCGAGCCACCGATGCCAATAATCAGGAGGTTTTGGAACGATCCACCCGCGCCGTTAATGCTGCCATTGTGGATTTCTTTGGCGAACGTTTGGATCGCCACAACCGTCTCATCAATTTCAGCGCGGATGGTGGGCGTGGGTGCCAGCACGGAGTGGCGCAACCAGTAATGGCCCACCATGCGTTTCTCGTCCGGGTTGGCGATGGCGCCTCGTTCCAATTCCAACATCGCGGTGAAGGCCTTTTGCATCCGGGACTCCATGCCCGCAAAATAGTCATCGGCGAAATTCATCCGGCTTAAATCAATCGCCAAACCGAGTTCGGGAAACTCGGCGTACAATTTCTGGAAGCGCTGCCAAAGTTGGCCGTTCGTCAATCTCATAGACTGGCCATGAGCATAGCCCACCCAGCCGCGCGAGTGAAACAACGAATTTCCAGCGCACCGCTGCGCGGCGGGTCGGTATAAACTTGGTGGCGATTTGTCGTTTGGATTCCGTGGCCAATGGTGTGGCCCATGCCTGCTTCGCGCGCCGCATTTCAACGACGAGGATCGGTTCGAGCCGGCTCCGCCAATTGGGGAACGCATCGCCTGCCTGCGCGGCGGGCGGCCGCCCGGCGCAACTTGACCTGCCCCCGGACCGCGGCTGTGTCGTCCTCGACCAGCCGCAGCACCTCAAACAACGGGCCGCATCACATTTAATTCCATGGCCGCTCAGGACGAAGTGGCTGCGACTGGTCCCGCGTGGCGCGGGACACAGCCGCGCTCCGGGGACAGGGTCGAGCTGCGCCCGCAACGGAAAAATCAATTTGAAAAATCAATTTGACCTGCGGCCCGCAGCCATCAACACTCTGCCAGTAATGAAAAACACGAACCTGCGACTGTCTCCGTTGAACGCGCTGCTCCCGGGCAGCACGGCAGTCGGGTTCTGATTGGCAACAACAGATTTTTGAACCCCACTGCCAGCAACGGCGGTGGGGTTTTTGTTTTAAACCGCGAATGAACACGAATGAACACGAATCGGCTGGTGTGGAAACGCCTCCTTGGCCTTCCGTTCCTTGTCCCGCAATCATGAAAAGTCGCGCATTTCCGGCAGAATTTCTTAACCGCAAAGAACGCACAGAACACAAAAGGGAAACGGTTCTTCGTGCTCTTTGTGTTCACTGCGGTTTTTTATTTGGTGGCTGCTTCAGCCGCGCAAATTCCATTCGTGTCCATTCGTGTCCATTCTTGGTTCAATTCTCTCACGCTTCGCACCCATGCTAAAAAATCCCGCGACCAAATACCGGCCGTTCCCAGCGGTGCCCTCACCCGATCGTCAATGGCCCGGCCGCGTCCTCACCGCCGCACCTATCTGGTGCAGCGTGGATTTGCGCGACGGCAACCAGGCCCTCGCCGTCCCGATGAACGTCGCGCAAAAACTCGAGCTCTTCCAGATGCTCGTGAAGTGCGGGTTCAAAGAAATCGAAGTCGGCTTTCCGTCCGCGTCGAACACTGAGTTTGCCTTCAACCGCCTGCTCATCGAAAAGGGCCACATCCCCGACGACGTCACCATTCAAGTGCTCGTGCAGGCGCGCGAGGACCTGATTGAAAAAACCTTTCAGTCCCTCGTCGGCGCGAAGCAGGTCATCATCCATATGTACAACTCGACCTCGCCCGCACAACGTCGCGTGGTGTTCGGCAAATCCAAAGCCGAGATCATCCAAGTGGCCGTCGAGGGCGCGAAATGGATCAAGGAACGCCTGCCGCGGCTTGCGGGCACGGACGTGCGTTTGCAATATTCCCCCGAAAGTTTCAGCGCGACGGAAGTTGAGTTTGCGAAGGAGATCTCCGAAGCGGTGATGGCCGTGTGGCAACCCACACCGCAGAACAAAATGATTTTGAATCTGCCCGATACCGTCGAAGTCGCGATGCCGAACGTGTACGCCGACCAGATCGAGTGGATGTGCCGGAACATAAAACACCGCGAATCCTTGATCGTCTCGTTGCACACGCACAACGACCGCAACACCGGCACCGCGGCGACCGAACTCGGCCTGCTCGCGGGCGCGGAACGCGTCGAGGGCACGCTCTTCGGCAATGGCGAACGCACGGGCAATCTCGACATCATTACCGTCGCGTTGAACCTCTACATGCACGGCATTGATCCAAAACTCGATTTCTCCGACCTCAACGCGATGCGCGAGGTGTACGAACGCAGCACGGGCATGACCGTGCCCGCGCGCCAACCGTACGCGGGTGAACTCGTGTTTACCGCGTTCAGCGGGTCGCACCAGGACGCCATCAAGAAAGGTCTGGCCGAGTGGGATCAGGACGGGCGCATGCAGTGGGATGTGCCCTATCTCGCGATTGACCCGAAGGACATCGGCCGCGAATATCGCGAAGTCATCCGCGTGAACAGCCAGTCGGGTAAAGGCGGCGTGGCCTACCTGCTCGAATCGGAATTCGGGATCGAGTTGCCCAAGGACATGCAGCGCGAGTTCGGCCCCATCGCCAACGACGCGGTGGACGCGCTCGGTCGCGAAGTCAAGGCCGAGGAACTCAGGGCCATGTTCTGGCGCGAATACATCGAGCGTGCCGCCCCATGGAAGCTGGAACATTTTCACGCCGACGGAAGCGATGGCACCTTTCGCTGCCGTGCCTCCGTGTGGCACCACGAAAAAGAATTGCAACTCATCGGCGAGGGCAACGGGCCGATCGCCGCATTCGTACACGCGTTGCAACTGGGCGGTGCGCCCAAGTTCGAAGTCGCCAATTATCGGGAACATGCTCTAGGCGCCGGCGAAGCTGCGAGCGCCATCGCCTATATCCAAATCAAACTCGCCGACGGCAAATTCCGCTGGGGCGCCGCCGTCGATACCAACATCGAACTCGCCTCCATCAAAGCCGTGCTCAGCGCATTGAATCGTATCCAGAAAAAAATATGAAACTCATCCGCTTCGGCGAATCCGGCCACGAGAAGCCCGGCCTCCAACTCCCCAACGGCAAACGCATCGATGCCTCCACATTCGGCGAGGACTACGGCGAAACATTTTTCGCCAGCGACGGCCTGCGTCGCCTCGCCGAATGGTCCGGCGCGAACGCGGACAAAGCATCCGCCGTTTCCGACACCATGCGCCTGGGCCCGCCGATTCAGCGGCCCAGCAAGATTGTGTGCATCGGCTTGAACTACGCCGATCACGCGAAGGAATCCGGCCAGCCGGTTCCCGCCGAGCCAATTCTATTCTTCAAATCCACCACCGCCCTCGGCGGTCCGAACGATAATCTGGTCATTCCGCGCGGCTCGCAAAAGACCGACTGGGAAGTGGAACTCGCCGTCATCATCGGACGGCGCGCGAGTTACGTGAGCGAGGCGGACGCGCTGGCGCACGTGGCGGGCTACGCATTGCACAACGATTACAGCGAACGCGCGTGGCAACTCGAGCGCGGCGGCCAGTGGGTGAAAGGAAAAAGTTGCGACACCTTTGCACCCCTCGGACCGTTCCTGGCGACGCGCGATGAAGTCGCCAATCCGCAAGCCCTGGCGATGTGGCTCAAGGTGAATGGACGCACCGTGCAGAACAGCAGCACGAACCAGATGGTTTTCAGCGTGGTAAAACTCGTGAGTTACATCAGCCAGTTCATGACCCTGCTGCCGGGCGACGTCATCAGCACCGGCACGCCGCCCGGCGTCGGCATCGGCTTCAAGCCCCCCGTCTTTCTCAAAGCCGGCGACCACGTGGAACTCGGCATCGAAGGCTTGGGCGAACAAGCACAGCATGCGGTGAGTTGCGCAGTGCCGTAGCGACGCACTCCCGTAGGTCCATAATTCCAACGGAGCGCCGGTCTCCGACCCGGTGTTTCCCATCCCCGCCAAGATTCCTGCCGGGTCGGAGACCGG
>JAYUBJ010000474.1:0-4499 GCA_043740915.1 Verrucomicrobiota bacterium | reverse complement strand
GACGTGAAATTTGCCGACGGAGATTGCAAAGCCAATGATATTTTCATCCTGGCCACCGACGCGCTGGCCAAATGGTTTCTCACCCAACTGGAAGCGGGTGGAACGCCGTGGCGGACGCTTTACTCGTTAAAAACGGACAGTGACTTCGAGATTTTTGTTGCGAAATTGCGGAAGGACTCCTTAATACGCAACGACGATACGACGCTGGTTATTTTCAAGTGGATGGAAGGATCGGCCGCAACGTAATTTGACAACTCAGTCATGACCTCCTGGCCCTCACATACCGACTACCAAGACGCGATCCAAAATCCGCACATCTGCTTTGAAGTGGATGATTTGAAGGTGAGTGAAGTGGGTTGCGACATGCTGGGATTGCCCAAGGTGATGTCCGGTAATTTTGCCTGTGTTTATTCCGTCACCAGCGGTGGCCAACGCTACGCCATCCGCTGTTTTGTCCGCCAGGTGCTCGGCCAGCAGGGCCGCTATGCCCGCCTGAGCCAAAACCTCTGCGGTCTTGGCCTGCCGTGCATGGTCACCTTTGATTTCATCCTCCGCGGCATCAAGGTCAAGAACGAGTGGTATCCCATCGTCAAGATGCAATGGGTGGAAGGCTTGCCCTTGAACCAGCACGTTGAAGAATGTTTTGACAAGCCCGGCACCATGCGGGACTTGGCGGCCAAATGGCGCGTCTTGATGAAGAGCCTGCGCGAAAACCTCATTGCGCACGGCGACCTCCAGCACGGCAATGTGATGGTCACCACCGACGGGGAATTCCGCCTGGTGGACTACGATGGCATGTTCACCACGGCCTTCCGCGGCAAGAGCCCGGAATTGGGACACATCAATTTTCAGCACCCCCGGCGCACGCCCGATTTCTACAACGAGGATTTGGACAATTTCGCCGCGCTGGTCATTTACACCAGCTTCCTGGCGCTGGCCAGCGAGCCGGATCTCTTTAAAAAGTTTTACACCGGTGACAATTTGCTGCTCCTTTCCGCGGATTATCGCAACCCGACGCAATCCGAGACGTTCAAGCGGCTCAAGGAAAACACAGACCCCAAGGTGCAGCAACTGGCCACGCTCCTCGAGCGGCTTTGCTTGCTCGACGTGTCGAAGGTTCCCGGCTTCGAGGACACCCTCGTTGCTTTGGACAACGGGACGATGGGCGACTTGATCTCCGCCGCGCCCGCAGTGTCCGCCACGCCCGCACCCGCCGCCTCGGGTGTGGTGGATTGGTTGCAACCCTCGGCGTCCGAGCCAGTCCGGGCGAGTGCCGCACCGGCCGCTCCCCGGCCCGCATCCATGTCCGTCGCGTCCGCCCAAAGACCGGCACCCTCGACGCCCCGATCTGCGCCCGCCTCCACTCCGATGTCCCGTTCCGGTTCCACCGCGGTTCCACGTCCAGCAGCTCCCGCCTTTCCCAAACCCGCGGCGGCCAAACCGGTCGCGCCCGCACCCACTCCGGCCCGCCCGCCCGCGGCCAAACCAGTGCCCATGGGAGTGTGGATCGCCATGGGTATCGGCGCTGCGTTCATCGTGTTCTTGCTGGTGTACCTGCTCACGAAGAAATAGCCGGTTCCATTCTGGCGGTGTTAAGCCGGATGCTTGGAATTATTGGCTCCTCCGCTTCAAGGTGCGTCTGTCGATCTATTCACCCATGGCCGCCGGCTGATTTGCTTTGCGAAACCCCTTTGACGGATCAAGAGAAATGGATTAGAGACAGTGCGTGATGGCATCCGCTTTAATATCGCGCGCCCAACTGCCCCAAGTGCTGGCCTTGGCGGGCGCGGTGTGCTTGTTTGCCACGACCAGCCAGGCCGGGGAAAAAATCCACTTTTCTGATCGTCAGACCAAAATGGATTTGCCGGTGAACGGGCCGGACGATCTTAAGCAGTCGTCGTTGTTGGATTTTCTAAGTTCCCGCCGCTCCGAAATGGGTGCGCCGGACGTTTTTTCGTTCACCCCGCCCCGCTTACCGCGCACCGCCCGCGACAAACAGGAGCAGGAACGGCTGGCCGAAAAGAAAAAATGGATCCTGCAAGACGCGGAAAGCCTCCGCGGCGACCCGAAACGGAAAGGGCCGACGGAGACCCAGTTCGAGGACGAGCCCGGCAAGGAGCGTAAAAACCAGACGCTCATGGAGCGTTTTATCGAGGAGCGTGAACGCAAGTCGCAAGCCAGCACCAACCAGTTCAACCACGGCTTCCGCTCCGAGATCCCGAGCCTGGACTTCTCCAACCGTCAGAACGGGGCCACCACGAATCGCACCGAATTCACCAATGACGCCCGGAGCAACTCCGAGGATTCGCGGGAACAAAAGGGCGACGCCCGTCCGTCCGCCCGGCTGCCGGCCAACGCCCGCAATGGTGAGGCAGAGTTTCCCAGGTCGAACGGTGCCGGGCCGTCGGGCCTGTCGTTGCTGGAGCGTGCGGAGCGCGCGGAGCGGCTGCGCCAGCAGGAAGATCACGCCGCCGAATTGCGCAGACTACTCGACTCACCCGGCACGGTTTCCGCCGCACCCAGACGCGGGGTGGATCTGTTGAGTGCACCGGATGCCACGCGGCAGGAAATCAATCCGACCCTTGGCCGCGGCTTGAACGACAGTTCATTGCGATTGGATTTGAAAAAAGGATTTGACCCGCAGGGCACCAGTTCCCGCCCCAGCATCCTGGACGAAATAAATCCGTCGGGTTTCGGCTCGCCGGGCGGCGAGATCGTGCCGCTGTTCCGCCCCCCTGAGCCGATCAAGATGGAACGCCGGCCGACGGTGTTGGAGATTCCCAAGCGCAGAATTTAACGGCGCGTATTTGTGCCCGCGCGGGCGTTCAATCCCAGCGCAGTACGGTCACTGCCGCGCCGGCCGGCAGCGTCGTTTGCGGCGGCACATCCACCAATCCATTCGCGCCCGCCAACGCGCTGATGATGTGCGATGCCTGGCCCCCGGCGGAATGGATCCGTCCGGACGCATCGGCTTGGACGCGCATGAAATGCCGCCGTCCACCGGGGTTCGTGAACACCTCCGCCAACACGCCGGGATGCGCCGGCAAGCCGACCTCGGTGGCCCCTTGCAGGCGGAGCAACGCGGGACGCGCCAGCAGCAGGAAGGTCACGAGCGCCGAAACCGGATTACCTGGCAAGCCGAACAGGCACTTGTCTCTCCAACGGCCAAACACAAACGGTTTGCCCGGCTTAATCGCCACCTGCCAGAACTCAAGCTCGCCCCCCAAATCACAAAAGGCGTTTTTGACAAAATCAAGTTCACCCACGGAAACACCGCCGGAAGTCACCACCACATCGCAATCCGCGAACGCCTCCGCCAAGGCGGCCCGCGTGGCGTCCAGCGTGTCGGGCACGAGCGGAAAGCGTCTGGGTACGGCCCCCGACTGGGCGACGAGAGCGGCCAAAGCCAGGCGGTTGCTTTCGTAGATTTGTCCAGGGGCCAGTGGTTGTCCGGCTTCGCGCAATTCACTGCCCGTAGCGAGCAAGCCGACGGTGGGCCGGCGGCGGGCGGCAACTTCCTGCACCCCCAAGGCGGCCAACAGCGCCAGGCGGCCCACGCCAAAACATTCGCCCGGTTCCACCATGACGGCATGCCGTTTTACATCCTCGGCGTGAAACCGGATGTTTTCCCACGGCCTGGCGGGTGCCAGAAATTCCACGGCTGCGGGTTGCCCCGGAGCCACGCGGGTGTCCTCCTGCATCACCACCGCGTCGGCACCGCCCGGCACGGCCGAGCCGGTGAACACCCGGATGCAGGTGCTGCTGGTCAATTCGCCGGAAAATATTTCCCCTGCCGCGACACGCCCGATCAAGCCCAATGTCACCGGCCGGTCCGAACTGGCGGAGGCGACGTCCGCGGATCGCACCGCGTAACCATCCATGGCGGAGTTGTCGCAGGCGGGGAGTTCGCGGGCGGCGAGGATTCGGGCGCTGGCAAAGCGGCCCAGCGCTTGACCGAGCGGAATGGCTTCAACGTCCAGCGGCCGGATCGTGGCGAGGATTCGTCGCTGGGCTGTCTCAAGGGCGAGCATGGATTATTCGCCAGGGTCGATCTGGTTCCGCCGCCGCAGCCAGGCGCGGACGGTGACCACCGCCAGCAGGAACACCAGTCCGCTCACCACCAGGATCGTGCCGGGAGATTGTTCAAGACTGAAGAAAACGCCCACCGCGCCGAGCAGCAGGGTGATGCCGTAAAGGATGGTGGCGGCCTGTTGTTGATTCAAACCCAGTTTGAGCAGACGATGATGCACGTGCGATTTGTCCGCTTGAAACATCGGCGCGCCGCGGCGGAAACGTCCGAACATCACGGAGAGGGTGTCGTAAATCGGCAGCCCGAACAGGACGAGCGGGACCAGGATGAAGGTGACCGTGGCCGCCTTGAACAGAGACAAAATGCCAATGCAAGCCAGCACGATGCCAATGAACAGACTGCCGGAGTCGCCGAGGAAAATACGGGCGGGCGAAAAATTGTGGGGTAGGAATCCCAGGCACGAGCCGGC
>JAYUBJ010000473.1:0-14046 GCA_043740915.1 Verrucomicrobiota bacterium | reverse complement strand
GCCGCCGCGCGCGTCGCCATCGAGTTTGGTGAGCACCGCGCCGGTGATGGCCAGCGCCTGGTCAAAGTGCGTGGCGACGTTCACGGCCTCCTGGCCGGTCGCGGCATCAAGCACGAGCAAAATTTCCTGCGGCTTCACGAGGTCGCGCAGATGCACCAGTTCCTGCACGAGCGGTTCGTCGATCTGCAACCGTCCCGCCGTGTCAAAGATCAGCGTGTTGCGATTGTTGGCGCGGGCGAAGACGAGGGCCTCGCGCGCAATTTTCAATACATCCGTTTCGCCTTTCATTACGAAAACCGGGATGTCGAGTTGCTTGCCCAGCGTATCGAGTTGGTCCATCGCGGCCGGCCGATACACGTCCGCCGCCACCAGCAACGGCTGGCGGCCCTGCTTGAGAAGCAGCTTGGCGAGTTTGCCGCTCGAGGTCGTCTTGCCGGAGCCGTGCAAGCCGACCATCAGCACGCACGCGGGATTGCCGCTCAGTTCGAGCGCGGCGTTGGACGAGCCGAGCAGCGTGACCATTTCGTCATGGATCAGCTTGATGATCTGCTGGCCGGGCTGGATCGATTGGATGACCTGCTGGCCGAGGGCTTTTTCCTTGACGCGCTCGATGAAGTCGCGCGCCACCTTGAAGTTCACGTCGGCGTCGAGCAGGGCCAGGCGCACGTCGCGCAACGAGTCGCTGACGTTGGACTCGGAGATTTTTCCGAGGCCGCGCAGGTTCTTGAAAACATTCTGGAGTTTGCCGGTCAACGAATCGAACATGGCGTCAGCCTAAAGTTCAAAGTTCAAAGTTCAAAGTTCAAAGTTTCCGGCGGCGCGCGCGGCAGAGCAGGCGCTCCGCTCCATGGGACCGCGGTTTGTCCCAAACCGCAGCGGGTTCGAACTGGCAAGGGAGCGAGCGAACGATCCCCAGTGCTTGCGTTGGCATGCAGCACGCGCTGCGAGTTGGGACCACTCGCGGTCCGGGGCGCAGCGCGGCGCACTCTGTCCCGGAGACGGAAATTACTCTTGGCGATTGCCCAAGGCCGCGGCGGGATTATGCCTTGCGCGCCCATTATGACGTTGTTAGGTTGCGAAAGCATTGTGGCCGGCGATGTTTGGTTCTTGTCGGGAAGGATCGGATGGTTGAGATTGGCCGGAGACACCGCGTGAACAATGCTTGGCATTGGTTCGCAAGCAAGCCAGTCCAGCGACAATACTATTTATATTTATGAATGGTCAGACCGCAGTGATTGAGAGCGACGTTGCCGGCACCAACGGCCAGCCCACCCGCTCCAAACCCAAATACCCCGGCGTCCGCGTCACGTGCAATGGCAACCAGCTCGTCGCGCAACACGTCGAGACGCGCATCACCGAAGGCGGCGTGTACTATCCCATCACGCCCTCCACCGAAGGCGGCGAAATTTATCAGGGCTCCTACGCGCAGGGCGAACTCAACGTCTGGGGCGCGCAGAAGATCGCCGTCGAGACGGAGGGCGAGCACGCGGCCCAGGGTGGCGCCACGGCCTTCTCCGTCACCGGCCGGCGCACGGTCAACTTCACCTCCGGCCAGGGCATCGCCTACGCGATGGAGCAGTATTACCACGCGCCGGGCAAGCTCTCGACGATGGTCATCGAAGTCGGCGCCCGCGCGCTGACGAAGCACGCGCTGAATGTCCATTGCGGCCACGATGATTTTTATGCCGCGCTCGATACGGGCTGGATCATGGTCATGTCCAAGGACGCGCAACAGGCCGCCGACCAGGCCATCATTCTGCGCAAGGTCTGCGAACTCTCGCTGAATCCGGGGATGAACATCCAGGACGGCATGCTCACCACGCACTCGGAGCGCACGTATCTCGCGCCGGAAGCGGAGTTGCTCCGCGAGTACCTCGGCGCGCCGGACGACCTGATTGAATGCCCCACGCCGGCGCAGCGCGAGCTGTTCGGCCCGAAGCGCCGCCGTTTGCCGGAGATGATGGATTTGAAAAATCCCATCCTGCTCGGCCCGGTGCAAAATCAGGAGCATCACATGAACGGCGTCGTCGCGCGCCGCAACAATTTCAACGAGCCCATCCTGAAATTTCTCGAACAGGGCTACGCGGAGTTCGGCCGGCTCACGGGCCGCTTCTACGGCTTCGTCACGGAATACAAGACCGAGGACGCCGACACCGTGTTCGTCTCGCTCGGCTGCGCCGCGGACAACATCGACGCCGCGTGCGATTATCTGCGCGGCCAACGCAACGCGAAGGTGGGCTCGATTCATATCAACGTCATCCGTCCATTCCCTGAAGCCGCCGTCATCAACGCGCTGCGGGGCAAGAAGAATGTCATCATCCTCGAACGCACCGACGAAGGGCTCGCCGGCGACAATCCGCTCGCGCGCGACATCCGCGTGGCGCTCGGCAAGGCGCTCGAAGCGCATCTTTACCCGGCCCGCGGTGGCACAGGCTACCAGCCTGTCCCGGTCGTCAACCTGCCGGCCGGAGCGGGAGGAATGCCTCCTTCCCATGAAACGCTTGAAGCAGAATCAGACGCGCACCCCCATTCCGTCCGGCCAGTGGCCGGCCGGGACAGGCTGGTAGCCTGTGCCACCCTTCCGTCGCTCACTCCGGAAGAAACGCCGCGCCTCTTCCGCGGCGCATACGGCATCGGCTCGCGCGACTTTCGCCCGGAGCACACGCTCGGCGCCTATGAATTCGCCACCGGCCAGTCGAAACGCCAGGACGGCCACAGCGCGGCGGACGGCGAGACATTTTTTGTGCTCGGCGTGAACCATCCCTACGCCGTCATCAGCAAGGACACGCCGTCATTGCTACCGGAAAAGGCGATTGCGGTGCGGTTCCATTCCATCGGCGGCTGGGGCATGATCACGACGGGCAAAAACCTCGGTGAAATTGTCGGCGAATTTGGGGAGCTATTAAAGCACCAGAATCCCACACATGACACCGACGGCACCGTGATGGAGAAACTTTTCATCATGGCGAACCCGAAGTACGGCTCGGAGAAAAAGGGCGCGCCGACCAATTATTATCTCACCGTCGCGCGCGAACGCATCCAGGTGAACTGCGAATTGAACCACGTGGATGTCGTTCTCTGCTGCGACCCGAAGGCCTTCACGCACACGAACCCGCTCGAAGGCATCAAGAAGGGCGGCTGCATCGTGTGGGAATCCAGCGACACGCCGGAAACCGCGTGGCTGCGCATCCCGGCGCAGCACCGGCAATTCGTGCAGGAAAATAACATCCGCGTGTTCATCCTGCCGGGCTTTGACATCGCGCGCAAGGCGACCGACCGCACGGAACTGCAACTCCGCATGCAGGGCAATTCCTTCCTCGGCGCCTTCTTCCGCGTGTCGCCCTTCCTCAAAGACAACGGCATCACCGAGGCGCAATTTTCCGAGACCGTTCACAAACAATACGTGAAGAAGTTCGGCCGCTTCGGCGACGCCGTCGTGACTTCGAACATGACGGTCATGACCGAGGGTTTCTCGCGGGTGGTGGAAATTAAATACGGTGAACTTGGCGACGCCGACCGTTCCTCGATGCGCAACCCGCCGATCTGGCCGCTCGGGGACCATCAAATTATTCCGACCGCCGGCTGCAACACCGGTGGCTCGTGCGCCAGCATCTCGACGCCCGTCGGCCAGGCCGCGCGCGCGTCGTTCCAGACGCTCAAGAAATTCGACAGCGAATTCCGCGCGGGCCTCGGCTATCACCAGCCCGCCGGCGCGATGGCGTCCGTCGGTGTGATGGGGCCGGGCACGGGTGCGACGCAGTCCAAGTACGTCGCGCGCCGCGAGACCCCCGTTTACATCGCCGAGAATTGTACGCAGTGCATGGAGTGCATCACGGCCTGCCCCGACACCGCGCTGCCGAACACCTCGCAGGATGTGGGCACGATTCTCCGCACCGCGGCGGGCAACTACGTGGTGGACGCCGCCGAGCGCGGCAAATTGATGAAGGAGTTGAAAGGCATCGAGGACCGCGCCCGCGTGAAGATGAACGAGTCCATCAAGGCGAAGGCCAGCGTGCCGTTCCAGGACATCATCCGGGCCGAGGTCGCCGCGCTGACCACCCTCAACGACGAGGCCAAGGCGCAGTTCAATGGCATCATGGAGAAACTCCCGCTGGCCTACACCGCGGTCCCGGCCATTTTCCGTTCGCTCGAGGCGAAGACTCCCGGCGCGGGCGGTTTGTTCTCCATCTTTGTCAGCGACCTCTGCAAAGGCTGCGGCGAGTGTGTGCAAGTCTGTGGCGACCACGACGCACTGCGCATGACCACCGAGACGGAGGCGTTGAACGCCGACCTCACCACGGCGCAGATTTTTTCGCGCCTGCTCCCGGACACGCCGCAGAAATTTCTCGGCCTGTACAACGACAACAACGCGGCCGGCTCGCGCGAGGCCGCGCTGCGAAATCATTTGATGGTGCGCCGCAATTACGAGGCGCTCGTCTCCGGTGATGGCGCGTGCGCCGGCTGCGGCGAGAAGTCCATCCTGCGCGCGTGCGCCAGCGTGACCGAGGCCTACATGCGCCCGCTTTACCACGCGAAGGCCGACCGCCTGCGCGCGAAAGCCACGAAACTGGAAGCCGAGGGTTTGTCGAAACTTGAGGCGATGAAGTCGCGCAGCGCGGACGAATACACTTTGTTTCGCAAGACGGTGGCCCACGTCATCATGGGCCTCGGCGGCGAGAGCGACGCGGACACGGCCAAGCGCGTTGCCGATTACGAAACGAAGCACGGGCCCATCACCGACGGGCAACTCATCAGCGGCATCGCGCTCGTGATGAAGCAGGACGCTTTCAACCACAAGGATCTCCAGTCCATTGATGGGCGCCGCGCGAACGGCATGTCCGTGATGATGATGGGCGCGAGCACCGGCTGCAACACGGTCTATGGCTCCACGCCGCCGTCCAATCCGCATCCGTATCCGTGGATGAACTCGCTGTTCCAGGACGGTGCGACGATTTCGTGGCTGCTCGCCGAGTCGCTCATTCTCCACCACGCGCGCCGTTCGGTGGTGCCGGAGCGTCTCGCCACCGCGCTGCTCGACCGCGCGGAAAATGTGGTCACCGACACCGATTATTTCACCTACACCCATCTCGACGACGCGCTGATGACCGAGCAGGAAATCCGTGAATTGCCAAAGATGTGGGTTATTGGCGGCGACGGTGCGCTCGGCGACATTGGTTTCCAAAACGTCTCGAAAGTCATGTTGCAAAACCGGCCGAACGTGAAAATCCTCATGCTCGACACGCAGGTTTACTCGAACACCGGCGGCCAGAACTCAGACTCGTCCACGATGCTCGGCGGATACGACATGAACCAATTTGGGGTGGCGTCGCAGGGCAAGTTGATTGAGAAGAAAAACGTCGCCGAGGCGTTCACCAGCGGGCATGGTTCGCCGTTCGTCGCGCAGGTCTCCGTGGCGAACTCGGCCAAGCTTTACAAGGCCATGCTCGACGGTCTCGAGTATCGCGGCACCGCATTTTTCCAATGCTACACCACCTGCCAGCCCGAGCACGCGGTCGGCGACAACATGAGCGCCGAGCAGGCCAAGTTGGTGCGCGACGGGCGCGGCATGCCGGAATTCGTCTTCAACCCGCGCAAGGGCGAGACCCAGCAGGAGGCCTTCGACGTGAAGGGCAACCCGACGCCCGACCGCGACTGGTGGCGCACGAAGTTTGCGAGCACCGGCGAGGAATACAGCTTCACCGTGGCGCACTGGGCGCTTACCGAAGGCCGTTTCCGCAAGCACGTCCAGGCCGTCAAGGAAGACGAGGCGAAGTCGCTCACGCTGCTCGACGACATGCTCGCACTCATTTCGCAGGACGACGTGATTCATCGCCGCGTGTTCGATCCGGCCCACCGCAGTTTCGTGACGAACTTTGGCTGCTACATCAAATCCGAGATCAACGGGAAGATAAAATATTTTGCGGTGTCGCGGCAGATGGTGTTGTTTGCGGTCGAGCGGCGCAAAGCCTGGCGCATGTTGCAGAGCAAGGCCGGCGTGGTGAACAAGGATTACCTCGCGCAAAAGTCGCTCCTCGCCAAGCTGGACAAGGGCGAGCTCCCACTGGCCGACGCCAAGTCGAAGACCCGCGAACTCCTCGCCACGGAAATGGCAAAGCTGAATTAGGTTTGGGAGTTGGGGACGCCCTTGACTTGGCCTGGGCCCAATTGTCGCTCAATCCAATGTTAAATGCCGACGGACGGCGCGTCAGTGCAGGTGGAAGAAAAACTTTTTTTCTAGGCGGCCCTCAAGTTTCAGTACCCGTTGGCTTGTGGTGCGCGCCCATTCGCTCACGTACCACCGGGCACTAACCGTTGTAGTGGGCATTGTCCTGGCGCGGCTCTTGGGTGGTCGTAGTCCATCGAAGGTCATAGACAAGAACATCCGGCGAGGCTAGGCAGCCCAGCCCAGACGTACCTTCTGCAATCCGGCGAAGGATTCTCCCGGTTGTTCCCGCTAGAATGATTGCCACGAATGAATGAAGAGACAAGCATGAACAACCCCGCAGCACCATTCGTCTTCGACACCAACTCGCGACGATTCTACCATGGCACCCGGGCGGACCTGAAGCCCGGGGATCTGCTTCAACCCGGCTATTCCTCCAACTACACCGAGCGAAGGTCGCCCTGGATCTACTTCAGCGAGACCCTGCACGCGGCTACTTGGGGAGCCGAGCTGGCAAAGGGCGAAGGTGCAGGTCGGATCTACGAGGTGGAACCGACCGGCTTGTTCATGGACGACCCCAATCTGACCGACAAGAAGTTTCCAGGTAATCCCACGAAGTCGTATCGCTCCCGGGAGCCGCTGCGGGTCGTGGGCGAATACCTGGATTGGCAGGGACACTCCCCGGAGGAAATCCAGGCAATGAAGGACGGTATCGCGGGTAAGGAGCCCATCGACGACTGAGCTGGTTTCCGCAAGTAGGGATGGGCCCATCGCCGCGGAGCCGCCTTACGAACGAAAAGGGGTTCTTGATAATGTCAACTCTTCGCCAACTTTCTGAATGAACCCTTAAATTAAACGCTCGACCTCACCCCGGCCTTCTCCTCCGAGGAGGGGGAGAATCGTTCGCCGTCGCCTTGAAGACTCACGCGCTGGGATTGGCCGGACGATCATTCGCAAAACCAGAAAACGGGTAATCGCCGTTCCTTCTCCCCCGGGGAGAAGGTTAGGATGAGGGTGAGCCAGAAAACCAATTCGATTTCCGCAAGCCGGAGGTTTGCCAGCGATTAGCCGGGGGTTAGCGCAGCGACACCCCCGGATCTTCGGCCCCATGGATTGCACCCGGAACGGGTGCCAGCGGTGCGAGAACCATTGGAACGGCGCGAGGTTGTCAACGGTCTCTGGCACGCCCTCCGGGGTGCATGATCTGGCACGTCATAACCGGGGGTGTCGCTCGTGGACTCACTTAACCCCCGGCTAATGGCTGGCAACCTTTCAGGTTGCTTTCGTTCCGACCGCTTCCAGGAAGCGGCGCGGCTTCTATTCCCCGCTCTCGTCTTTTCCGTTTGGCAAGCCCGCCGCTTTGAATCATGTTCACCCGGCACAGATGGAAATCACTTACAAAATCATCGGCGGCGACGGCCGGGAATACGGCCCGGCCACCCTGGCGGAAATCAAGGATTGGATCCGCGACGGCCGCGTGGCCGGGCGCACGCTCGTGTGGCAAAGTGAACGGGCGCTGTGGACGCCGGTGGCGGAGCATCCCGAGCTGCAAGCCGAACTCGGCCCCGCCGCCCTGCCGCCATTGGCCATGGAATCGCTCGAGCCGGTCGGCTTCTGGGTGCGCCTGGGCGCGTACATTCTCGACAGCATTTTGTTACGCGTCACTTTCGAATTGATCACGCTGCCGTGGCGCGAGAAATTTGAAGTCCTGCAACGAGGCTTCGACCCGGCGATGACGCAGTTGAGCCAGGAAAAGATGATGGACCTGGCGCTGTTGAGCATGACCTACCTGTCGATTTATCTGGCCGTCAGCATTTCCTATTACGTCCTGATGAATGGCCGCTTCGGTGCGACCGTGGGCAAGCTGGCCCTGGGCGTGAAGATTGTGAATGAAGACGGCTCGCGCCTCGGGTACACGCGCGCGCTGATCCGTTACGTCGGCGAGTGGGCCAGTTTCGTAACCTTGGGCATCGGCTATCTAATGATCGGCTTCCGTGCTGACAAACGCGGCCTCCATGATTTGATCGCCCGGACCCGCGTGGTTTACCGGCGATAGTTTGCCTTTTCAGAAAGCCGCGTTGCAGCGTAGGATCGGCATTGACCCAATTGCCGCCGGCTGCTTCGTTAGTTCGATGTCACCGGCCTAACCCTTGTCGTAATTACGAATTATGAATGACTTCCTCGCCTCCCAGCCCCGCCGTCGCTTCCTTAAATCCGCCGCCGCCCTGGCCGCCGCCTCCAGCCTGCCCCGTTGGTTCCTCGAAGAATCTGAAGCCGCAATCGCGAGCACCAAGGCGCTCGGTCCGAATGAACAACCGGCGGTCGCCCTCGTCGGCTGCGGTGGCATGGGCACCGGCGATGCCAAAAACGCCATGCGCTTCGGCCGCATCGTTGCGGTGTGCGACGTCGATGAATCCCACCTCGCCGCGGCGAAGCAGCAGTGGCCCGACGCCACGACGTTCAACGATTTCCGCAAGGTGATGGAGCGCGACGACATCCACGCGGTCATCTGCGGCACGGTGGATCACTGGCACACGCTGGTTTCCATCGCGGCCATGCGCGCGGGCAAAGACGTGTATTGCGAAAAGCCGCTCACGCTCACCATCGACGAGGGGAAGCATCTCGTGGCCGTGGCGAAGAAAACCAATCGCGTGCTCCAGACCGGCAGCCAGCAACGCAGCGACAAGAATTTTCGCCTGGCCTGTGAACTCGTCCGCAACGGCCGCCTCGGCAAGCTCAAGCACGTGAGCGTCTGGCTGCCCGCCGGCCGCCGCGAAGGTCCGTTCAGCACGTCGCCGGTGCCGGAAGGGTTCAACTGGGACATGTGGCTCGGCTCGACCCCCAAGATCGATTACGTGAAAGAGCGCACGCACGTGACGTTCCGCTATTGGTGGGATCATTCCGGCGGCACCATGACCGACTGGGGCGCGCACCACAACGACATCGCGGTCTGGGGCATCGGCCTCGAACGCAGCGGCCCGGTGAGCATCGAAGCCAAGCCGCGCGTCGAAATGATCGCCGGCGGCTTCTCCGCCTTCAGCGAATACGAAGTCCACTACACGTACGCAAACGGCGTGACCCACTCCTGCGAAAGCACGCCCGCCAACGCGTGGAATGGCGCGGTCGTGGACCAGGCCGGCCAGCAGCACGGCGTGAAGTTCGAGGGCGCCGACGGCTGGATTTTTGTCACGCGCGGAAAAATTGAGGCGAGCCATCCTGATTTGCTCACCACCCCGTTATCCGCGAGCGCCGAGCGCCTCTACACCAGCAATGACCACATGGGCAATTTTTTCGATTGCATCCACTCGCGCAAGGCAGCGATTTGCGAAACGGAAATCGGCCACCGCTCGGCATCGGTCTGTCATCTGGGTGTCATCGCCCTGCGTCTGGGCCGCAAATTAAATTGGGATCCGAGGAAGGAACAGTTCATCGGCGACGCCGAGGCGAATAAATACCTCGTGCGAGAAATGCGCAAGCCGTGGAGTTACGACTCCGTTTAGTTTTGATCCGATGAGCCGCTTGGCGAAACTTGATCCCTTCCCGGACTCCGCGCCGGGATCCGCGTTTCTCCACGAACCGTCCCCCTCCTCGCCAGCGGGAAAGAGAAACCAAGGCTCGCAAAAAGCCTCGAATCGTGGCCCTGAACCGGACCGCGAGTTATCCCAACTCGCAGCGCGTGGCAGAACCGAGGCAGCTTGGGCAAATTTCAACGCGGGTTTCTTGGCGACGCGCTGCGGTTTGGGACAAACCGCGGTCCGGGAACGGGAGCGGCCAGGGGGCGTGTAAAGGGCAAGCGTGCCAGCAAACCATCGAAACGTTGATATTGAAAGAGATTACCATGAAACCCATCCCCTTTCACCTCCTTCCCGCAATCGCCTTCGCCTGCTCGTGCGTCGCCGACGCCGCGGAATTTAAATTCTCCGGCCAGACCCTTACCGTGCCCGATGGCTTCACCATCGAACTCGTCGCCGGCCCGCCGCTCGTCAACCGGCCCATCTCCATTGCGTTCGACGAGCAGGGCCGCCTCTACGCCACCGACTCCGCCGGCATGAGCGACAAGGCGGAGAAACAGCTCGAGACCAAACCGCATCGCATCGTGCGCTTGGCCGACACGAAAAGCGACGGGAAGTTCGACCAGGGCACCGTGTACGCCGAGCACATGATGTTCCCCGAAGGCGCGATGTTTTATGAAGGTTCGCTGTACGTCTCGGCGCCGCCCGAGATTTGGAAACTCACCGATGCCGACGGCGACGGTATCGCGGAGAAGCGCGAAGTCTGGCACGACGGCAAAACTCTCGGCGGCTGTGGCAATGATCTCCACGGGCCGTATCTCGGGCGCGACGGCTGGATTTATTGGTGCAAAGGCGCGTGGGCCGAGCAGCACTACACGTTGCCCAACGGGAAACCGGCGGTCACGCGCTCGTCCCAAATCTTTCGCCGCCGGCCTGGCCAGCTTGGCCAGGAGCCGGTGCTCACCGGGGGCATGGATAATCCGGTTGGCGTGGCTTTCACGTCCACCGGCGAGCGTTTCCTGAGCTGCACCTTTTTCCAGCATCCCGCCGGGGGCAAACGCGACGGCCTCATCCATGCCATCTACGGCGGCATTTACGGCAAGTCGCACGAGTCGCTGAACGACCAAAAACAAACGGGTGGCTTGATGCCGGTGCTGGTTCATATGGGTGCCGCCGCGCCGTGCGGATTGACTTCGCCCAGCGGAAAACTTTTCGGCGGCGGGTTTGGCGACAACCTCCTCGCGTGCTACTTCAACCTGCATAAAATCGTCCGCCACGAACTGCTGCCCGACGGCGCGACCTTCAAGACCAAGGACACCGACTTCGTCACGTCGGACAGCCAGGATTTTCATCCGACGGATGTGCTCGAGGACGCCGACGGCAGTTTGATCATCACGGACACGGGCGGTTGGTATAAGGTGTGTTGCCCCACCTCACAACTCGCCAAGCCCGACGTGCTCGGCGTCATCTACCGCATTCGCAAGAACGGCGCGCCAAAACTCGAGGATCCGCGCGGGCTGAAACTGGCGTGGGGCACGTTGCCACCTGCCGCGCTCGCGAAACTCCTGGCCGATCCGCGCCACTATATCCAGCAACGCGCCATCGCCGAACTGGGCAAGCGCGGTGAAGCCGCCGTGCCTGCACTGCGCCAAGTCCTCGTAGGAGACGACGTGAGAAGTCTCACTTCAAAATCCGAAGACAAAACGCCGAAGACGCGAAAGAAATTGGAGACTCCTCACGTCGTCACCTACGGGGTGGAGGCGCGCCAGAACGCGGTCTGGGCACTGTCGCGAATTGATGGCGAGGCGACGCGCGACGCCGTGCGCACTGCGCTGAATGACACCGACAAATCCGTGGTCCACGCCGCGATTCATGTCGTCAGTCTGTGGCGCGATCAGAGCGCCGCTGGGCGTTTGCAGACCTTTCTCGAAGGCAATGACGCCGCGCTCGTGCGGGTCGCCGCCGAAGCCCTGGGCCGGATCGGGGATAAACGCTCGGTGCCGGCGCTGCTCGCGGCCGCCGGCAAACACGGAGGGAGCACGGGTGAACTGACGGCCAATGCAAACGGTGGCACGGCGACGGTCGGTGACCCGGCGCGGGTGCTGGAACATTCGCTCATTTACTCGCTGATCGAAATCGGCGACGCCAGTGCCATTCGGACGGAACTAAGCCGTGTTCTCCCCTCGCCACGCCGGGACATAGTGAACCGGAACATCGGCGGTGCCAATGGGAACTACGCCGCATTGTGGCGCGCCGCGCTGGTCGCGCTCGACCAGATTGATGGCGAAGGAATGCAGCCCGAGGAAGTGGTGCCGCTGCGTTACTCGGCACATGCAACATTGCGGGAAACCGCTTTCTGGATAGCCACCCACCGACCAGCATTGGCGGATCGGCTGGCCACCCAGTATTATGGGGATCTTTTAATGGAGCAGATTCCCCGGCCTGACCCCGTGACCATGCCGGCCCAGCTTGCGCTGCTTGCCAAGTCGCCCGCCATCCAGGAAAGAGTCGCCAGCATCGCCGGCGATCCCAAGGTGCCGCTGGATTCACGCCTCATTGCGTTGCGGGCAATGGCGGCGGCGGGGCTGAAGGAAACGCCGAAGCGCTGGCTGGAAGTCGTCACCGAATTGCTCGCTCACTCTGACGGTTCGGTCGCACACCAGGCCGTCGCCACCGCGCGCACTTTCACGCTGCCCAAACAAGGCGCGGCACCGTTCTTCGCCGCCCTGGAAGATGTGGGCCGCGATGACGATTTCCCCGCCGAGGTCCGCCTCGACGCATTGGCGGCCGCAGGCAGCCTTTCAGCCGTCGAGCCGACACTGTTTTATTTTCTTACCGCCCATCTCGCGGGCACGCAGCCGATGCTCCTGCGCAACGCCGCCGCGAACGTTCTGGCGAAGGCCAGGCTGACGCCCGAACAACAACTCGCCCTGGCGGACGCGATGCACCACATCGGTCCACTCGAAACACCGAAGCTGCTGCCCGTGTTTGAAAAATCGCCGACCGAAGCGCTCGGGTTGAAACTCGTCGCGTCGCTCAAGAAATCCGCCGGCCTGGCCGGGCTGCGGGTCGATTTGCTCAAGCCGTTGTTCGCGAAATATCCGCCGTCGGTCCAACAGCAGGTCGAGGCATTGCTGAAGACGCTCAACGCCGATGCCGCCCAGCAAACCGCGCATCTGGAGGAACTGCTCGCGAGCTGCAAGAACGGCGACATCCGCCGCGGCCAGGCCGTCTTCAACAGCGCCCGGGCGGCCTGCGCCACGTGTCACGCGATGGGTTATCTTGGCGGCCGACTCGGGCCGGATCTCACGCGCATTGGCCAGGCGCGCAACGAACGGGATTTGCTCGAAGCGATTGTCTATCCGAGCGCGAGCTTTGTGCGCAGCTACGAACCGTTCACCGTCGTTACCAAAAGCGGCGAGGATTATACCGGCATTGTGCGCAAGGATGCGCCGGACGAAGTCGTGCTTGCCACCGGGCCGGAGACCGAGCAGCGCGTGGCGCGCGCGGACATCAAGGAACTGCGCCCCGGCGCGGTGTCGCTGATGCCGGCGGGCATGGACGCCGTGCTGACGAAGCAGGAGTTGGCGGATTTGCTCGCGTTCTTGAAAGCGACTCAATGAATTGTTTCGTCACCGGCGCTTCCGGTTTCATCGGCGCGAACCTCGTGCATGAACTGGCTGCGCACGGACATCGCGTCAAGGCGCTCCTGCGCGCGAACACCGATGTGCGCGGCCTGCAGGGCGTCGCGTTCGAGCGCGTCACTGGCGACGTCGCGGACCGCTCCCGGCTCACCGAAGCGATGCGCGGCTGTGACTGGTGTTTCCATGTCGCGGCCAGCTACCATCTCTGGTTGCGCAACTACGCCCCGATGTATGCCGCGAACGTGGACGGCACCCGCCATGTGCTCGAGGCGGCGGCGCAAGCCGGCTGCGCGCGGATTGTGTATACGAGCACCGTTGGGTGCATCGGCCTGCCGCGCGAGGTGAACGGCGTCATTGCTCCCACCGACGAAACGACGCCGGTTGCCGAGGCGCAGATGAGCAACCATTACAAGCTCTCGAAGTGGCGCGCGGAAGTGGTCGCGCGTGAACTCGCGGCGAAAGGATTGCCCATCGTCATCGTCAATCCCAGCGCACCCGTCGGCCCCCGCGACGTGAAACCGACGCCGACCGGCCAGGTGATCGTGGATTTTCTCAACCGCCAGATGCCCGCCTATCTCGACACCGGCTTGAACTGGGTGCACGTCCGTGACGTGGCCATCGGCCACATCCTGGCCGCCGAGAAAGGCCGCGTCGGCGAGCGTTATATTTTGGGAAATGCCGGGGGAAATTGGACAATGAAAGAGGCCTTCGCGAGGTTGGAGGAAAT
>JAYUBJ010000472.1:0-4520 GCA_043740915.1 Verrucomicrobiota bacterium | reverse complement strand
CCAACGAGGTCGGCGGGTTTATGAAGGCGCGCGCAATGATCGGGTTAATCGGCTTGCCGGGTTCCTTGTTGGCGTAGAGTTTCGCCGCAATTTCCCGCGCCTTTTCCGCCCAGTCCTTCTCCAGCTGTTTCAACGCCGCAACCTCACTGGCCTGCGTGAGATCGTCATCCGCCACGGAGCGATGGCCTCCAGGGATGGCCGCGAAGGCAACCCAAGCCGCAAAAACCGGATCGTGTTTCTTTTCACTCGCGTCCCACGCGAGCGACCACCAATCTCCCACCGTCGGAATCAGCCGCTTTTTCTGGATCAGATAGGAACCCTGGTTCATGTCGGGCTTCGCCTGGCGGTAATCATAAATCGCGAGCAGATACTCCCCAGCTTTGCTGATGGTGTTGGTCCGCACATTAACCCGGATGTCGTGACGAAACTTTTCCAGATCTTTGGTTCGAATTTCCAACTCCCGTTGGAATTCCATGTAGGCCTGATTGTTCTTGGGCGGCGTCAAGAGCGGGCCTTCCGCCGGTTCAAAGCTGCTGTTGAACACGCCGTAGAGCGAGTAGTAGTCCTTGCTGGGAATCGGATCAAATTTGTGGTCGTGGCAGCGCGCACAGGTCACGCTCATCGCCATCGTCCCTTTGGCCATCACGTCGATCCGGTCGTCAATGATGTCGTTGATGTTATTGTTAAACCGATTGCCCAAGGTGAGGAAGCCGAGCGCCGCGAGCGGCCGTTTGTCATCCTTCAAGTCCAGCTTGTCCGCCGCGATCTGCTGAATGAGGAACTGGTCGTACGGCAGATCCTCGTTGAAAGCGCGAATGACATAGTCACGGTAAGTGTAGGAATAAACGTAGCGCGCATCCATGTTGCCCACCGGCCCTTTGGTATCCGCGTAACGCGCCACATCAAGCCAATAGCGCCCCCACCGCTCCCCGTACCGCGGTGATTCCAGCAACCGGTCAATCACTTTCATGAAGGCATCCGGCGAACTGTCGGCCACATACGCGTCCAATTCCTCGACGGTCGGCGGCAACCCGGTCAAATCAAACGTCGCGCGGCGGATCAGGGTCACTTTATCGGCCTTCGGGCCGGGGGTCAGCCCATGCGTCGCCAACCCGGCTACAATGAAGTTGTCGATCGGGTTCTGCACCCAGCTCGAATGACTGACCGCCTCCGGAATCTTGGGCTTCACCACTTTTTGGTAGGCCCAATGTTGCTTCCCTTTGGCCTTGTCCACGCCCCATACATTCGCGGTGTCCTGGGCGGTGCGGGGATCCGGGGCACCCATCTTCACCCATTTTTCCAAGTCGGCGATCTGCCCAGGCGAAAGCTTTTTGTCATTGGGCGGCATCTGCAGATCCTTGTCGGTGTAGCGCACCGCCTGGATGATCAGGCTTTTGTCCACGTTGCTCGGCACCACTCCCGGCCCGGTGTTCCCGCCTTTGCGCAAGCCGTCGCGCGAATCCAAGAGCAACCCGCCTTTGACCTTTTCACTGCCTTTGCTGTGACACTTGTAGCAATTCTCCACCAGGATCGGGCGAACTTTGGTTTCGAAAAAGTCCGACTCCTCGCGGGTGAGCTTGACCACCTCCGCTCCCTGGAGCATGGGCAATAGGCACGGGGCCACCGCGACCAGCGAGAGCCTCAACCAATTCAACTGATGAGTTTTCATAGGCCAAAAACCGCGTTTTGGTTGGGAACGGATGCGGGGCTTCGCGCTAGGCAATGATGTTGTTGACGACATTGCCATAGACATCGGTCAGGCGGAAGTCGCGGCCATTGTAGCGGTAAGTCAATTTCTCGTGGTTGAACCCGAGCAGCTTCAGCACGGTGGCGTGCAAGTCGTGAATGTGAACTTTGTTCTCCACCGCACGACCGCCAAATTCATCCGTCGCGCCATGTACGGTGCCCCCCTTGACGCCGCCGCCAGCCAGCCACATGCTGAACGCGCGGTTGTTGTGCGTGCGGCCCGGACTTCCCCCCGTGCCGTCCGCCGTGGGTGAGCGACCGAATTCACCACCCCACATCACCAGGGTGTCGTCCAACATGCCGCGCTGCTTCAAGTCCGCCAGCAAGGCCGCGATCGGCTTGTCGCACTCGCCCGCCCGCTGCGGCATCACCTGGCGCATGTTGTTGTGGTGGTCCCAGCCGCCATGCCAGACCTGCACGAAGCGCACGCCCTTTTGCAGGAGCCGCCGCGCGATCAGCATTTGCCGGCCTTGTTGCGCGGTGTTCGCCGCGTTCATTCCCATCCCGCCGTTCACGCCATACATTTCGCGCGTGGCTTCGGACTCCTTGGAAATGTCAAACGCGTCGGTCGCCTCGATCTGCATCTGATACGCCAGCTCAAAGGCCTGCAACCGCGCTTCCAACTGCCCGTCCTTTTTCAGATTCTGGGCGTGAACCTCGTTCAATTGGTGGAGCAAATCAAGCTGCCGACGCTGTTCCGTTTGCGAGGTGAAGTTGTTGCGGATGTTTTCAATCAGCCGGTCAATGCTGGTGTTTTGCGTGTTGATGGAAGTGCCCTGATAGGCGCCCGGCAAAAAGGCGGAACGCAGATTTTGGGAGGCGACCCCGCCGGGCGACAGCGAGATGAAGCCTGGCAGATTTTGATTCTCACTGCCCAAGCCGTAAGTCATCCACGAACCCATGCTCGGCTTCACTAATCGGGCCGAGCCGGTGTTCATCATGACCGTGGCGACTTCATGGTCCGGAATGTCGGTGTACATCGAGCGAATGACCGCCATCTTGTCCACGTGCTCACCCAGCAGTGGGAACACTTCGCTGACCTCCGTGCCGGAGCGGCCCATTTTGTTAAATTTGAAGGGTGAGGCAAAAGCCGTCCCGTTCTTGTCGTCGGGCATTTCCTTGCTGTCGTATTTCTGCAAGGCCGGCTTCGGATCCCACGTGTCAATGTGCGAGGGGGCGCCGGAGGCGAAGATGTGCAGGATGCGTTTGGCCTTGGCCGGGAAATGCGGTTGCTTGGGCGCGAGGGGCGAAAAACTCCCCGTGCCAGCCTGCGCATCCAGTTCGGGCAGCAGGCCCATGCCGGTCAATCCGGCCAGACTCAAGGCACCAAATCCCATGCCGAAACGGTTGAGGAACTGGCGCCGGGTCTGGAACATGTCGGCCAGGCGCGGCGTGTGGTCTGCGATATATTTTTGATCCCGATTTTGTTGATTTGTCATAAGCTGCAGTTTGTTTTTAGGTTGTGTTTGACGCGCTGCGCCGTTTCCGGCCACGCCAGCCGGGAATCCCAAATTCATCCACTCGCGCCCACAACGGATTGGATTCGCTGCTTTGTAGGACAACTAGCATACGAACCTTTAAGAAACAACTGTTATTTGCAAGTATCTGCCCTGATTTATGCTCAAAAAAAACGCGGGCTTAATCAGGCCCGCTGGTCCTAAAAATCCAGTCGTGCCCGCCCGTCCGCTCAATCGTCCTCCTTGATGTCCTTCAGCCGGGCGCTGACCGCTTTTTTATCCAGGGCGAGGGCCCGAAAATTCCAGCTCTTGCGTGGCTCCAAAACTTGAAGGTAATCCGTCGCCGTGCCGAGCATGGCCCCTTTGGCGTCGAATAATTCGCAGGTCACTTTCACACCGAACCGCTGCCAGTCGGATTCGTTCTTCACGGATCCCATCGCGTACACCAATTCACTGGTCTTCGCCTTGTCCTTGCCGGAACTTTTGCTTTTCTCAATCGTGAGCGCGGAAACTTTCAGGTCGTTCGGCGATTTCGGCTCCTTCACCGGCTCGGTGATGGTCGGCGGTTTGTTGGTCACGATGGGCACCGTGACCACGGCGGCCGCTTTGCCTTCCTGCTGCTTTTTCCAAACCAGCCACCCGCCGGATCCCGCCGCCACGACGACCCCCGCGGCCAGCCCCCAAATCAACGGCCCCTTTTTTCGGATACCCGCGCCGCACTGCACGCAAACCCTCGCTCCCGCACCCATGGCCGCACCGCACTTTTTGCATTTCCTGCCCCCTTGCTTCTCCGGAGCGGCTACGGTGGGAGCCAGGGCTTCCGGCGCACTCGTTGGCGCGGTCGGCGGTTTGGCTGCGGTCACTGGCGCCGCCAAAGGCATCGGCCGAGCGCCGGCAGCTTTTTGCGCCTCGGAGACCGGGGCAGACGGGAGCGGAGCGGTGGCGCTGGCGGCACTTTGCAACGGGGTCTTCTTGCCACAATGCGGACAATCCACGCTCCGCCCGGCGGCTTCGGCCGGAAATTCAATCCGCCCGCCGCACGCGGTGCAGGCACCTTTCAAATATGTGTTTTCGCTCATGCGACACGCCACCCGGCCGGAAATAACCTTCAAAAAAAGAGCAACGATCCGCTGTAGGGCTGCTTGATCGCGGAGGAAATTACGCGAACGAAAGCGGGCAATGCAAGTGATTACCCGCCCGTTCCCATCTGTAGCGGCGGGCTGTGACCGCCGATTTTTTCCGAACAACAGCGGACGACGGCGGTCACAGACCGCCGCTACAGTTCAAAAGGAACCGCCTCCCGGAAACTCAATCGAC
>JAYUBJ010000471.1:0-4522 GCA_043740915.1 Verrucomicrobiota bacterium | reverse complement strand
GGATACTGGAATCATCACATAAGATTTTTCCCTCCGGTCCTCGACCTTGCCCTCGTCGCCAACGTCCTCGACCACCGAAACCCGGGAGTAGGTATAGTGCTTGCTTTTCCCTTGGAGTTCGACGGTTTTGGACCGCTCCACGGCGCGGTTGATGATGTCTTCGACGGTGGGTGCCTCCTGCGCGCCGCGCACCGGCAGTCCACTCCAACAAGCGAGGCTGGTGAACAGCAGCAAGCCAAACGCCGCCTTGACCGGTGCTGGTCTCCGGCCGAGCGACCCTCTGCCCAGGGGTCGCCGACACAATTTGTTTAAGCGGCGGTGCATGGAGTTAAACTAACCCAAACCTCGATCAAAACCTAGGAAAACCGATCCTCGGTCCACGGGTCGGCGGTGTTCGAGTAGCCGCGTACCTCCCAGAAGTGAAGGCACCGGACCAAGGTTTACAGGCGCCCGGCGCCGGCGACGCTGCCGAACCACTCGACGACATCACCAGGTTGGAGGGGGAGTTGAGGGTTTCCCTTGAGGATTTCCTGTCCGCGCACGACTTGAAATAATGCGGCGGCCGGCGGTTTCAACCCGGCCGACACTCCGGCGCGCGCAACGGTCAGGCCTTTCTCCCAGGGGATTTTCTTGGTTCGGCCAGAGAGCTTGTCCTTGATGATGACGAATGGCGCTTTGGCAACTTTGGCCACGGCACTCGTGGTTGCGCCAACGACTTTGCCGGTGACAGTCACGCCCGTCTGGGCAACCCGGACGGCGGTTCCCGTCGCCGATGTGGCGGCTTTGCCCGCCAAGGTCACAGCACCACTGGCGGCGTTTCCGGCCGTGGAAACCGGGTGCATTGCGGTCGAGCATCCGGCCAGCAGCGTAGCGGCGAGCAGCGGCGCGAGTTTCATGATCAGAGCCAAGCATACACGGCCCGGTAGTCGGCGCAAGGCTGCTTTGGCTTAAAGCAGTCTGAGAATCCCATTCCGGGTGGAACGGGCCACTGGTCGGTTCGGGCGAGCTTCTCGGCGGCAAGTTGCCTCCGAAAACGGGCTGGTAGCCCGTGCCACCCATTTTTTAGAAAGGCTCTTACACCGCCTTCGCGTGCGTGCAGGCGAGATCCGCGTCCGGGTCGATCCCCCAACGTTTGCCCACCGCTTCGAGGTCGGGCGTCAGCCCCCATTTGTCGGCCAACGCTTCCCCGGTGTGCGCGCGGTTGCCACCCTTCAATTCCATGCAACCTTTGTTGTTGCCCACCTCGCCGATGAACGCGCATTCGTCCGCGCTCAATTGAATGTCCGGCAGCGCCGCCAGTTCGTCCACTTTGATCTCGATGGGTTTGCTTTTCGGATCCGCTTCCTGAATCAACGTCGGGATAACACTTTTCACGCCGGGTTGCGACAGGTTCCAAGCGCACGCGAGCTGCAGCATGGTCAGATTGTGCTTTTCCGCAATGGAACGGAGTTTGTCCAATTTCGCGTGGCCCGCCTCGACCCAGCCGGCCGGCCGAAACGCGCGGTGATCCGAGGTCCCGAACTTGTGCCCCGGTTTCACGTCGTCGTGAAACAGCCCGCCATAATCCACCACGCGCGTGATGAGGCTCACCTCATTTTGCACCGCCGCCGGCAGACAGAGATTGCCCGGCCACGGCTCAAGCGGATTCAAAATAATCATCGCCCAGTCAAGCAACGGGCCAAAGCGCTCGAAGCATAAAGTGAGGTCGAGCGTGAATCCGTTCGCCGGCCCCGGCGCGACGCCGATGCGCTCGGTGAGGTTGGCGTCGCGCAGCTTGTCCATCCCCTTCCACACCGCGTCACTCGTGTAGCCGATGGAATCGGGATTGTGCAGGAGGACGAGGTCGAACTTGTCCGCCCGGCAGCGCCCGAGCGATTTCTCCGTGGCCATGCGGAGGTAATCGGCGAAATCGCTCGGCTGGCGCAGCACGGGATTGGTGAAGCGCGGAAAGCCTTTGGAGCCGTCACGTTTGCCGGAATAAAAATCGTGGCCCACCGCGCCGACGAGGCAGTAGGAATCGCGCGGCAGGCCGGCGAGCGCCCGGCCGAGCATTTCATCGGCGGCCCCGGTGCCATAGACATCCGCGGTCATGAACGTGCGGATGCCGCGCAGGTAGGCGTGTTGAATGACCTGGAGGAAGCGATCCTCGACCAGGGGTTCGCCAAAGTGCATGAAGCGTCCGCCGCTCCAAATTCCGTAGGCCGTGCGTGTCAGATTCATAAATTTATCCGTTAATATGACGACAGCGCGCGTCGTCTGGCAATGCCGCTTTTGGCGAAAAACTTCTTCTTTTTTGCCGCCGCAATTTCGCCTAAGTTCTGGTCATGTTCAAACCAACCGATTTGTTTGACCTCAGCCAGACCGAACACGCCGCGCTCTTCGATGGCTGCGAGCACGCCTGGGAAGCGTTGCGGCGCATCCAGGAATATCTCCGGGCCAACTTGCGCCCCGCGCTGCGCAACCGGTGCGAGGGCCACGCGTTCATCGGCGAACAGGTCTTTATCGGCGAAGGCACGGTGGTCGAGGATGGCGCGATGATCAAGGGTCCGGCCATCATCGGGCGCAACTGCCAGGTGCGCCACAATGCTTACATCCGCGAGGACGTGATCGTCGGCGACGACTGCGTGGTGGGCAACGCGTGCGAATTGAAGAACGCCCTGCTCTTCAACGGCTGCCAGGTGCCGCATTTCAATTACGTGGGCGATTCCATCCTCGGCTTCAAGGCGCACCTCGGCGCGGGCGTCATTTTGTCAAACTTCAAGGCTTTCAAAGGCAACATCATGGTGCCGATCGACGGTGTGCCGTTTGATACCGGTCTGCGGAAGTTTGGCGCGCTGCTCGGCGACGGCGTGGACATCGGCTGCAACGCGGTGCTGAATCCCGGCAGCATCATCGGTCGACGCTCGGTGATTTATCCGTGCACGAACTGGCGCGGCTATTTGCCGCCGGACTCGATCGTGAAGAACAAGGCGGCGGTGGAAGAGGTGGCGCTCCGGCCACGCGCGACGTGATCAGCCGTCCAAATGAAGTTTCAAAAAGGATGAACGCTTTCTTTGGCGCTGCCGGTCGTCCACTGTCTTCCCGTGGTGGAATCAAATGATCAACCTCAATGATGCCGCGGGCCCCGGTTCTTTCCCTGATCTGGTAAAACAGGTCGGGGAGATTTTTTCACCGAGCGGAATTCTCTCCAAGTCAAAGAATTTCGAATATCGTCCCCAACAACAGGAAATGGCCGTGGCCGTGGCGCAGGCGTTGCAGCACGGCGGGCACCTGGCCGTCGAGGCGGGGACGGGCGTGGGCAAGTCGCTGGCTTATCTTGTGCCGGCGATTTTGTTTGCCACGGCGAAGCAGAAGAAGGCCGTCGTCTCGACGCACACCATCAATCTCCAGGAGCAGCTCACGGAAAAAGATTTGCCGATGCTGGAGCAGGTGCTGGGGGCGCTGCCGGTGCCGGTGAAGTTCAGCTTCACCATGCTCAAAGGCCGCGCCAATTACCTGTGTTCGCGCCGGCTGCACAAGGCGATGCAACAGTCGGCCAGCCTGTTCACCTCGCCGGAACTGGAGGAGTTACAGCGCATCAGTGAATGGGCGAAAAATACGACGGACGGCAGCCTGAGCGATTTTGAAATCGAGCCGGATCTGAAAGTGTGGTCGCATGTCTGCTCGGAGCGCGGGTTGTGTTCGCCAAAAATCTGCGGCTACCAATCCGAGTTTGGCAAACAGAACGGCATCTGTTTTTTTCAACGCGCGCGCCAGCGGATTCTCGCCGCGGACGTGCTGGTGCTGAACCATACGCTGTTCTTCACATTGCTCGGCGGCGTGGACGAGGAGCAGGAGGGCGGCATCCTGTTCAAAAACGACTTTGTCATTTTCGATGAGGCGCACACGGTCGAGAGCGTGGCCTCGAAGCACATTGGCCTGAGCGTTTCTAGCGGGCAGGTGCGTTATGCGCTGAACCGGCTGTGGAATCCGCGGACGGAGAAAGGCCTGCTCGCCACGCTGGGCAAAGGACGGGCGGTAAAGCTGGTGGCGGATCTGTTGCAATCGGCGGACGAATTTTTTACCAAGGTTGAGGAGGCGTGCGAGGCGTTGAACGAACGGCGCGACCACGCGGAAGGCTCCGACTCGCGGCGGCGTCCGGCCACATCCGCGCGACCGCGGGCGTGGACCGAACTCCGCATCCGGGAGGCGGACCTGGTGGCGGATAATGTTACGTTGCCGATCCAGCGCGTGCGCGAGGCCGTGAGCGAGCTCATCAAAACGAGTGAAGACATGGACACGGGCCAGGAGTTGGTGGAATGCAACCGCCGGCTGGCGGAACTGCGCGAGGAAGTGGCGACGTTTCTCAGCCAGGAGTCGGAGGACTATGTCTATTGGGTTGCGCGGACGGGCAAGGCCCAGCGCAATCTGGCGCTCAACGCCGCCCCGGTGGACGTGGCGGCGTATTTGCGTCGGCGCTTGTTTGAAAGCGACACGAGCATCGTGATGACGAGCGCGACGCTGGCGACCGTAGGACAGGCGT
>JAYUBJ010000470.1:0-4539 GCA_043740915.1 Verrucomicrobiota bacterium | reverse complement strand
GATCCGGCGCGCCCATTTTCACCCAGGCCGTGAGGTCGGCGATCTGCTGGTCGGAAAGCTTCTCGCCTTTTGGCGGCATCTGCAAATCGGCGTACCGCACCGCTTGAATCAACCGGCTCTTCTCCGCATTGCCGGGCAGGATGGCCGGGCCAGATTTGCCGCCGGTGCTCCAACCCTCGCGCGAATCGAGCGTGAGTTCCCCCTTGCTCTTGCCCTGCTCGGTACTGTGGCATTTATAACAGTTGTCCGCGAAAATCGGGCGGATCTTCGCTTCAAAGAAATCGAGCTGCGCCTTCGTCGGCTCTGCGGCGCTGGCCCACGCGGTCAACAATCCTAGGCCGACCACGACCTTCAACCCGAACACGGAAACTGAACCACGGATGGACACGGATGAACACGGATGGAATTGGAGGCGAGGCAAAGTAAAAATCTTTTCCACATTGCAACCACGGGTGAAACAACGAGCCAGCCTTCTGCTTCGCGGCCCTCCCTGTTCAGCCGTGTCCATCCGTGGTTCTCCCTCTCCCACCCCGGGATCCGGGTTGAACCATGTGGAAATTGGCGAACGAACCGGTGAAGTTTGCATGCAGCGAAGAATCAAGCCAGCACACCGCTGACCACTTTGCCGGCAACATCCGTAAGGCGGAAATCACGCCCATTGTAACGGTAGGTCAACTTCTCATGATCGAAGCCGAGCAGCTTCAGAATGGTGGCGTGCAGGTCGTTGACATGGACTTTGTTTTCGACCGACGCCGCACCAAATTCATCCGTTGCGCCGTAGATCGTCCCGCCTTTGACTCCGCCGCCAGCCAGCCAAGTGCTGAACGCGCGATTGTTGTGGTCGCGGCCAGGATTCTCGTTTCCGTTTTTGTCGCGCGTCGGTTTGCGTCCAAATTCACCGCCCCAAATCACAAGCGTGTCGTCCAGCATCCCGCGGTTTTTCAAATCGGTGAGCAGCGCGGCGGCCGGCTGGTCAATTTCCCGCGCGCGCTGGCGCAAGCGGCCTTCCAAATCCTGATGATGATCCCAGCCGCCGGCCCAGACCTGGACAAAACGCACGCCGCGCTCGAGGAGCCGCCGCGCCAACAGCAACTGGCGGCCTTGCGGACCGTTGCCATACAGATTTTTTGTCGCCTCGGTTTCCTTGGAAAGATCGAACGCGTCGGACGCTTCCGTCTGCATTTTGAAAGCCATCTCGAACGCCTCGAGGCGCGCTTCCAAACGGGCGTCCTTTTGCAAATTCTGACTGTGGACTTCGTTCAATTTATGCACGAGATCGAGCTGACGTCTTTGTTCTCCGAGCGGCGTGTAGGGATTGATGATGTTTTCGATCAACTGCTCCACCGAGGTGAACTGCGTGTTTACGCTCGTGCCTTGAAAGACGCCGGGCAAAAAGGCCGACTGCCAGTTCTGCGTGCCCCCGGGCGGCATGTTGCCGGACCGGAGCGAAATGTAACCGGGCATGTTCTGGTTCTCGCTGCCCAATCCATACAGCACCCAGGAGCCCAAACTCGGGGTGGACAGCCGCAACGAGCCGGTGTTCATCATCACCGTGGCCGGTTCGTGCGCGGGAATATTCGTATGCATGGACCGGATGAGCGCCAACTCGTCCACGTGCTGCCCGATATTCGGGAACACTTCCGAAACTTCAATGCCGGCCTGGCCGTGCTTCTCGAAACTGAACGGCGAAGCCATCGCCACCCCACTGCTCCCCGGCAATGTTTTGCCGGCCATCTTCGTCAGCATCGGCTTGGGATCCCAGGTGTCCACGTGCGACGGCGCGCCCTGGGCAAAAATATGGATGACCCGCTTGGCACGCGCCGGAAAATGCGGCTCCTTGGGAGCCAGCAATGATAGATCGGCGGCGGCGTGGGCCGAAGCAGGAGCCAGCATTTCCGGCCCCAGCAGGCTGGCCAGACTGAGCGCGCCAAACCCCATGCCGAAGCGATTCAAGAACTGGCGGCGGGTGAGAAAATGGTCTTCGGGGCGAACCGTGTGTCTGCCGAAGTATTTTTTGATGTCCATAAGAATACGGGATGATCTGAACCCTAGACGCGTTACACCGGCAAAAGGTTTCGCACTGTTTCACTTTGACCCATTACCACAAGCGGATGACGGAAATCTATCTCGGGCTCGAGGGCGAAGGCCGGATGGAACTCGACGGACAATCATTCCCGGTAAAGCCAAAGACCGCCATCTTCATCAAACCCGGCTGCCGGCATCGCGCGGTCGGCAAATTAAAGATCATCAACATCCCCATCCCGGCCTTCGACGAGGCGGATGAATGGTTTGATTAGGTCCGATAGAAATCTTCTTCGCCTGCTGTTTTACCGAAAGCCCAGCGCCCGAATTGGCGGCCTGATCGTCAAGAGTCGTCCCACAGCTCGGACGATTGCTACTTGCCAACCCGTGAAAATAATATAATTTAAATTGATGAAGACGTTGGAAAAAATCAATGGAACTTTTGTCCGCCATAACTGGAAGGCAGTGGCCAAGGGATTGGCCGAAGGAAAGACGTTTATAGTTGAAAACCACGGCAAACGAGAGGCGATCGTGGTTGCGCCCGACCGTTTGGAAGCCGACTATCCCACTGGATTTGACTTGGACGCCTACTTTGCCCGTCTGAAACAGCAGCCGAAGATCACCCTGGCCAAAATCAATTCCCGCCTCGCCCGCTCGCCAGAGTTATGATCTACTTGGATGCCAATGTGGTGGTGGCCAGTTGCACGCACAATGATTTTTCAGATCGGGTGCAACGCTTGCTTCGTTCTAAAAGCCAGCTTTACGTCTCACGTTTGGCGGACTACGAGGCGCGGAAAGCGTTCGCCAGCCTGGACCCCTCAGCCGATGACAACTTGAACCTTTTATTGGCTGGACAATTCAGCCACGGCAAAGAATGGGAAACCGCGCTTTTGCAGGCTTTGAAGATTGCCCACCGCTTCAAAAGCCGACTCCAAGTGGATTCGGCTGACACGCTGCACGTTGGCTGGGCTTTGTCCGTCGGCGCGGAAATCTTCGCTTCGTTTGACCGTGAAAGCGGCCCGCGCGCCCTGGCCTTGGCCGTCGGCTTGAAGGTTTGGCCGCCCGCCAATGCGAGGGATTTTGCAAAGCGAAAATTGTTGAAAAATTAAACCAACTTTCCGGTCAAATTGACGTAGAATCGGGCGATCCTCGCTTGGCTCACCCCCGCCGCCACTCGTCGATCAATGAAGCCACCAGTGCGGTCCAGCCGGTTTGATGCGACGCCCCCAGACCTTCGCCGGTGTCACCGTTGAAATATTCGTAGAAGAGGAGCAAGTCCCGCCAGTGCGGGTCTTCCTGAAATTTCTTCGAGCGGCCATGCACCGGGCGCCGTTGCTCCGCATCGCGCGTGAAGAGACGGATGAGCCGGTCGGCAAAACCACCGGCCATTTCATCGAGATTCAACGCCGCTTCGTCGGCGCACCCGGGAATCGTGAACTTCGCGCCGTACGCCTTGCGCAGCTTGCGCAACGACTCGATCATCATGAACGTGGTCGGAAACCAGATCGGCCCGCGCCAGTTCGAGTTGCCGCCCTTCAACCGCGCGATCGATTCCCCCGGTTCGTAGCCGATGCTGCGATTGCCAAACACAAACGGGTTTTGCTCGTGATATTTCGACAGGCTGCGCAAGCCATACGGCGACCGAAACTCGTTTGGATTCCAGACGACGCGCAGCAACCGCTCCATCTGCGCCGGATTCATGACCGCCAAGACATGCACGGTGTCGCCGTTCTCCTGCAGCGTGGTGACGCAATGCTCGACGATGTTCGCGCGGTTCTTCAGGAACCAGTGCATGTTGGCGCGAAATTCCGGGAACGGCTCCAGCCACTTCTCCTCCAACCGCTCAACGGCGAACAACGGAATCAGTCCAACCAGCGAGCGGACGCGGAACTTGTCATACGATCCGTCCGCGTGGCTGAGCACGTCGTAGAAAAACCCGTCCTCCTCATCCCACATCTCGTAGCCGCGCTTGCCCATGTGCTTCATCGCCGAGCCGACATACACGTAGTGCTCGAAGAACTTCGTGGCGAGGCCCTCGTAGGTCTTGTTCTCCTTCGCGAGTTCCAGCGCGATGCGCATCATGTTCAGACAAAACATCCCCATCCAGCCGCTGCCGTCGGATTGCTGGAGGATCGAACCATCAGGCATTTTTTCGCTGCGATCCACCACCGTGATGTTATCGAGGCCGAGGAACCCGCCTTCAAAAACATTGTTGCCATCGCTGTCCACCTTGTTGACCCACCAGGTGAAATTGATGAGCAGTTTGTGAAAACATTTTTCCAGGAATGCGCGGTCGGCCTTGCCGGCGCGGATGCGGTCCATGTTATAGACACGCCAGACCGCCCAGGCATGCACCGGCGGATTCATGTCGGAGAATTCCCATTCGTAGGCGGGAAGCTGGCCGTTGGGATGTTGGAATTGCTCGAACAATAAAATCCAGAGCTGCTGTTTGGCAAATTCGGCATCCACCAGCGCGAGCGGCACGGTGTGAAACGCCAGATCCCACGCGGCGAACCA
>JAYUBJ010000469.1:0-4558 GCA_043740915.1 Verrucomicrobiota bacterium | reverse complement strand
GGCGCCATCGCCCTGCTCGAGAGCCGTTCGCATCTTGTGCAGGCGCTGCGGTGTGTCCTCCAAAAACAGGTCGATCAATTCCACCATCGGATCAGGTTGGCCCGGTTCGCGAAGTTCGCGCAGGCTGTCGATGACTTTCAAGTCCAGCGTGCCAGCGACGACCGCAGGTGGCAAAAGCGGTGGCGGTAACTCCGGCAACCGCGCCAGGGCACGTTGCAACGCCGCCGATAAATCCGCCAATTCAACCGGCTTGGACACGTAATCATCCATGCCAGCGGCGAGACACTCTGCGCGATCTCCTTCCAGTGCGTTCGCGGTCATGGCGATAATATGAACGGGTGGTTTCGAAGGTGTGTCCGCAGCGCGCTCCTGTTCCCGTCGACGAAGAACCCGGGTCGCTTCAAAACCATCCATCTCCGGCATCTGGCAATCCATGAGCACGACGTCGTAAGGGATCTGTTTGAGCGCGTCCAATGCTTCCGTGCCGCTCGCCACCGTGTCGGCGCCAAATCCAAGCTTGCGCAATTGCAGCAGGGTGACTTTTTGATTCACCACATTGTCCTCGGCCAGCAGGATGCGCACAGTTCGCCGCCGCGTCACGGGCAGCGGTGCGGCCACACTGCTCGCCGCAAAAAACGCCCTCGCAGTCGAGGGGTGGAGACAATTCTCCCCGGCCATCACCTTGGTCAAACAATCGAACAGGCGCGCCTGTTTCGCCGGCTTCAACAAGAACGCGGCGATGCCGGCACGCTCCAGAGTTTGCGTGTCCAATCTTTTGCCGAGGGAAGTCAACATCACCATCCGGGTGGCGGCGAAAGCGGGATCGGCGTGGATGGCATGCGCGAGACTCAGCCCATCCATTTCCGGCATCTGCATGTCCAGGATTACGAGGTCGAAGGGGGCCCCAGCCTGCACTCCTTGACGAAGGAGCAGCAGCGCCTCGGTGCCGCTGGCCGCGCAACTGCGGTTCATCCCCCACGATTTGGTCTGGAGTTGTAGAATTTGCTGGTTGGTGGCGTTGTCGTCTACTATCAACACCCGCCGACCGGCCAGGTTGTTCGCTGGCGGCGTTGACTCCTTGGTTTCGGGGGGTTGCTTTTCCAACCGCACGGTGAAAGAAAAGGTCGAGCCGTTCCCTAAACTGCTTTCCACCGTCAGGTGTCCCCCCATGAGTTCCACCAGTTGCTTGGAAATAGCCAGCCCCAAACCCGTCCCGCCATATTTTCGCGTCGTCGATCCGTCTGCCTGCGTGAAGGAATGGAAGATGCGCGATTGCGCTTCGGGGGCGATGCCGATGCCAGTGTCGCGCACCGTGAACAACAGCACCAGATACCGCTCCGTCTCGCTTTCCTTCCCGACCCGGACCACGACTTCGCCCCGCTCGGTAAATTTTAACGCGTTGCCGATCAGATTGACGAGCACCTGACGCAACCGGCCCGGATCGCCGCGCAACCGCGTCGGCACTTCTTCCGGCAGGTACGCCGCCAGTTCCACGCCCTTGGCCTGGGCGCGGTACGCCAACAGGTCGATGGTGCTCTCCGCGACCTCGCGCAGGTCGAAGTCGATGATCTCGAAGGTGAGCTTTCCCGCCTCGATTTTTGAAAAATCCAGAATGTCGTTGATGATGTTGAGCAAGGCCTCGGCGCTGTCCCGGACGGTTTCAGCGTAATCCCGCTGCTCGGCGGTCATCCCCGTGTCGAGCAACAAGCCGGACATCCCAATGATGCCGTTCATGGGCGTCCGGATCTCATGGCTGACCGTGGCGAGGAATTCCGATTTCAAGCGGACCGATTCCAGAGCCACATCGCGGGCCAGGGCCAGTTCCCGCTCGGCGATCTTGAGGGCGGTGATGTCCTTGGAAACGCCGAACGTACCGATGATCACGCCATCTTTGTTCCGGTAGGGCATCTTGGTGGACAGCACCCACGACTCATGGCCGTCCCGCCAGGTTTCTCTTTCCGTGACGCCGATGATCGGCCGGCCCGTGGTGATGATCCGCTGCTCATCCTCGTAGGCCGCGCGGGCGTGTTCCTCGCTGAAAAAATCAAAATCGCTCTTGCCCACGGCGTGTTCCGGATCGGCCAGGCCAAAGATCTCAGCCAGCGCCCGGCTGCATTTGAGAAAGCGGGACTGGGTATCCTTGAAATAAATACGGTCCGGGACGTTTTCGAGGAGCGCGCGCAGCAGGTCGCGCTCATACGCCAGCAACTCCTCGGTTTTTTTTCGCGCGGTGACGTCCCAAAACATGCACTGCGTGCCGCTGACATTGCCCGCCGCGTCGAACAACGGGGTCTTGACCACCTGCACGTAAATCTTGCCGTGGTCGGGAGTCTGATGCGCCTCCACCGTCTCGAACGTCTCCCGCGCCTCCATGACCCGGCGGTCGTCGCGACGGTATTTCAACGCCAGATCGGACGGGAAAAAATCGAAGTCCGTCTTGCCGATGATTTCGGCGCGCGGTTTGCCGAGCGTGTCGCAAAACCGCTGGTTGACAAAAGTGAAGTGCTCCTGCAGGTCCTTGCGAAAAATGTTTTGGGGGAGGTTCTCGACCAGCGAGTGATACAACAACTCCGAATCCCGCAGCGCCTCCTCCGTGCGCTTGCGCTCGGTGATGTCGTGAAACACGCTGAGAATCAAGGGCGCTTTTCCTTCCAGATCCACGAAGGCGTTGGAGAGTTCAATGTCCACGACCTTGCCCGAACGCAGCACCAAACGTTGCTCCAGCCGGCTTTGAATCTGGCGTTCCGCAAAGCGTTGCTGGTAGCGCGCACTCATCGCCTCGAGATCCTCGTTGGCCGTGGAGTAAGCGCAGGTGAACGGATGGCCCACCAGTTCTTCGGGCTTCAGCCCCGTGATTTGGCAGAAAGACGGATTGACCGCGATGATCAGCCCTTCCTGATCCGTCAACCGCATGCCGTCGGAGGAAGTTTCCCAGACGGAACGAAACCGCATCTCGGAAAAGCGCAGCGTCTCCTCGGTCCGCTTGCGCTCCGTAATGTCCTCCACTGTGCCCTCGTAATATAATAATTTTCCGGCGGCGTCGCGCACGGCGCGGGAGTTTTCAGAAATCCAGACCACGCTGCCGTTGGTGTGGTAGATCGGCGCCACAAACCGGGAAATGACGTCGTTCTGCTGCATCAACTGGATGAACTCCTCCCGACTCCTTGGGTCCACGTAAAGTTGCCGGGAGATATCGCTGACCGAAGCCATGAGTTCCTCCGGCGAGGCGTACCCGTAAATCTTGGCGAGCATCGGATTGGCCGAAATGAACTTTCCCTCCGGCGAGGTCTGGTAAATTCCTTCCACCACGTTTTCGAAGATGCTGCGGTATTTCAGCTCCGTCTGGCGGAGCGCTTCCTCGGCGCGTTCGTGGTTGGCGAAGGCGCGCTCCAGTTGCATCAAATTGCGCCGGTGTTCAAGCTGAGACATCACTTGCCGGCCCAGCATCCGCAAGGCCTCCTTTTGCTCCACGGTCAATTGCCGCGGTTGACGGTCCAGGACACAGAGCGTGCCGAGCGCGTGACCTTCGGGTGTCACCAGCGGCATCCCGGCGTAAAAGCGGATGTGCGGGTCGCCCGTGACCAGCGGGTTGCCCGAAAACTGCGCATCCCGGGCCGCATCCTCCACGAGAAACAAGTCGCTTTGCGCGAGGGTGTAACCGCAAAAGGAAATCTCCCTCGCCAATTCCGCGCGGGAGAACCCGACCTTCGACTTGAACCAATGGCGCTGCTCGTCCACCAGGCTGATCAAGGCGATGGGGGTGCCACAGATTTGCGACGCCAGGCGCGTCAGATCGTCGAACGCCTCCTCCGGCGCGGTGTCGAGCACCGCGTACTCGCGGAGCGCCGCGAGCCGTTCCGCTTCATTCGGAATCAAAGGCGGGGCTTTCAATCGGGTGGTGGCACGGGTTTTCGGAACGGCCGGTGGCCAGTGGCTGGCGATTTGAAAAACGGAAACGGGGCAATGATCTGAACCATCTGCATGGCTATGGCCGACCGGTAATCAACGGGTCGCAACGAGCCTTAACCTCGCATCGGGCCGCCGGATTGGCAAGCGTTGAGTTCGGGCCCCGGCATCCTCCCTCCAATTGAACACGGTTACGTTGCGCCGTACTGGGTATTGGTGCGGCTGGCACGGGAAGCGGTCGCCAGCCGGAAATGGCACAGTTCCGAAATAACGCTATCGCCCATCGACAGGCAATGGCCAATGGCCAATGGCCAATCGCCAATCGGTATTTGGCAATTGGCAATTGGCAATCGGCCATTGCCTATCGACTATCCCGACAACCTCCCGGTCAACTCCCCGCCAAAGAAACGTTTGCACCTGATGTGACAAACCGGTTAAATACTGAAACATGATGCAGACTGTCGAACCGGCCGTCCCCACCGGCGTGGCCAGTCCCGGAGCCGCCCGCGAGCCCGATCCTTCCCGCGAACTCTTTGTCCGGGCGTTTCGTTGGATGCTGCTGGCGCGCCTTCTGGATGATAAACTCTCCAGTTTGTACCGCAGTGGCAAAATCCATGGCGGTGTGTTCTTGGGCCGGGGACAGGAGGCGTTG
>JAYUBJ010000468.1:0-4559 GCA_043740915.1 Verrucomicrobiota bacterium | reverse complement strand
ATTCGCCCAGGGTCTGCACCGCGGAGTGCTGGAACAAACGGAGCACTATTTTTTCGCCCGTCACGGTCGGGTACGTGGCCACGCGCACATCGTTCTGCGCCCCGACATCCGCCTTGCCAATCCGGCCATCCTGCGGCAGGGATTCCTGGTACGTCTTCAAGCGGGCGAGGTATTTGATGCGCCCAAAGACCCGTTCGCCAATTTCCCCGTCCAGGTCCTTCGCCGGCGTCATCAGGCCATCCAAACGAAAGGCGACCCGCGCCTGCGGGCCGACCATCTGGAGATGGATGTCGCTGGCGCCCGTCCGTTCGGCTTGATGAATCAAATCTTCAACCAGTCGTGGGGCCGCGTTATCCGTGGTGTGGCTGGGTTTTTTCAGCGCGCTTCCTTTTGGGCAAAGTTGGTGTGGGTGTCGTTGTGAAATGAAATCGACGATAGCAAGTTCACCGCGGCGCTGTCCATCGTGAAAGCGATTTAGGTTAGGCGTAGGATAGGCGTCGCGCCTGTCTCCATCTTCCAAAACCCGATCCACCGATCAGGGCGTTCTGTTAGCGACCGGCGCGACGCCGGTCCTACGGCATCGGTGGCTAGGATTGCGGCGGCAAGCTGATTTGATTTGCTTCCGGGGCCAGCAAACCTCCGGGCGCGGTGGTAGTGGACGGTTTTTTCGCGCGCCGCCGGAAGTTGAAAATTTTTCCCTGTCCCCAATCATCGAAAATGGAATAGCTGACCGGCGTCACCAGCAGCGTCAACAGCAGGCACAACATCTGGCCGCCGATGATGACTTTCGCCATCGAGGCGCGCCCTCCGGAACCCGGGCCGGTGCCCAACGCGATGGGGATCATGGAGACCACGAGCATCATGGTGGTCATCAGGATCGGGCGCAGCCGGACGCGATTGGCCTGCAGGATCGCCGCCTCGCGCTCCATGCCGCGTGCCCGCAGCGTGTTGGTGTAGTCCACCTGCAGGATGCCGTTTTTCTTCACAATCCCGAACAGCATGAACAATCCGAAGATGGCGTAAATGTTGAACGGTTCGTTGAGCAGGATCATGCTGAACAACGCGAACGGCAGCGACAGCGGCACCGCCAGCATGATCGAGACCGGATGGATGAAGTGCTCAAATTGTGCCGCGAGGATCATGTACATCAGCACCATGGCCAGTGCGAAAGCGATGCCAAAATTCTGTGCGGTCTCGATCAGTTGTTTGGCCCGGCCCGTAAAGTAAACCTGGTAATCGGCGGGCAGGTTCATCTCCTCGACGATCTTCTTGACCTCCGTCATCGCCTCGTTGAGCGAACTCCCGGCCAGGTTTCCGCCGATGGTGACTTTGCGCTGCCGTTGGAAGCGGTCGATCTGGTTCGGGCCGCGGGCTTCCTCGAGCCGCACGAAATTGGCGAGCTGCACGAGTTGCGAATCGGGCGTGGGCGCGCCGGCTGCGGGGGTCGGGGTGCGCAGCATCATTTGTTCAAGCGCCTCCTGCGTGCTCCGGTCGCGCGCGTTGGCCCGCAGCCAGACGTCGTACTGGTCGTCGGATTCCTTGTAGTTCGAGATGATCTCGCCCCCGACCAGCACGCGCAGGGTGTTGGCCACGTCCACGACGCGCACGCCCATCTGGCTGGCTTTTTCCCGGTCGATGTGAACCTGCAACTCCGGCTTGCGATTGGCCAGGCTCGTGTCGTTGTCGGCGAGCCCCGGCAGTTCGCGCATCTTCTCCACGATGATCGAGGAATATTCGGTCAGCTTGTCGAGATCCGGCCCCATCAAATTAAAGCTGAGGTCCGAGTTGCGGCCGGTCTGCGCAATGCCGGAAATCAACTGGACGCTGCTCCGCACGTCGGGATACTGCGTGAGCACCTTGCGGACCATCCGCATGACTTCAAACTGCGACCAGCGGCGGGTCCGGCCCAGCAGCGTGTCGAGGCGGCCGCCCAGATCGGGCAGGCGGCAGTAAATGCTGGCGAAGGTCACGTCGCCCTCGCCCTTGCCGACGCGCCCGGTGGTTTCTCCAAGGGTCGCGAGCGTATCAATGATGACCGGCTGGCCGTCAATGCGGAGCGTCTTTAGTTCCTTTTCGATCTCGGTGCAAAGCGTGGTGGTCCGTTCGAGGCTGGAACCCTCGGGTGCCTGAAACACCAGCTCGAATTCGCTGGCATCATCCTGTGGCAGGTAGTTGAACTTCGCCATGGGCAGCAGCACCCACAGCGAGCCCATGCAGGCAAACGACGCCAGCACGATCACCCAACGGTGCTGCAGGCTCCAGCGCAGGATGACGGTGTACATGTCCGCCAACCACCGCATCAACGGCCCGCCCTGCGCCTTCTTCAACCGGCTTTTCTCGTCGTGCGAGGGCCGCAGAAAGCGCGACGCCAGCATCGGCGTGAGCGTGAACGAAATGAACAGCGACACCATGATCGCGAACGCCACCGTCACGCCGTAGCTCGAGAAGAACAGCCCGACCCGGCCCTTCATGAACGCCAGCGGCAGGAAAATGACCACGAGCGAAAGCGTCGTCGCCAGCACCGCCAGCGCAATTTCCTTGGTGCCCAGCATCGCGGCTTCCCGGCCGTTGAGCCCTTTTTCCTCCATCGTGCGATGGATGTTTTCGAGCACCACGATGGCATCGTCGATCACGATGCCCACCGCGAACACGAGGCCGAGCATGGTGAAATTGTTGAGCGAATAATTCATCGCCCGCATCAACGCGAACGTGGAAATGACCGAGGCCGGAATTGCGATGGAGGCGATGATGGTGCCGCGCCAGTCGTGGAGAAAAATAAAGACCGTCACCGCCACAAGGATCGCGCCGAGGATCAGGTGAAAGTTTACTTCCGCCAGCGAGCGCAGGATGAAGCGCGATTGATCGCGGATCACGGTCAATTTGAAGTCCGTGGGCACGATCGCTTCCAACTCTTTCAGCCGGCGTTTTACGCCGTCGATGACTTTGATGGTGTTGCTGCCGGATTGTTTGCGGACGACCAGCGTGACGCTGTTTTCGCCATTGAGGCGCGCCAGCGAACGCGGGTCTTCCACCGAGTCGCTGACCGCCGCCACTTCCTTGAGATGAATGTTTTCGCCATTCAGGCTGCCGATGATGATGTTTTCGAATTCCGGCACCGTAATCATGCGGCCCAAGGTGCGCACGACCAGCTCGCGGCTGCCTTGCTCGAGACGGCCGCCCGGCACTTCCACGTTTTGCGCCTGGAGTGCGACCCGGACATCCTCGATGGTCAGCGAACGCGCGCGCAGGGCATCGATGTCCACGATCACCTGGACCGCGCGGGTGCGCGCGCCGGCCATGTTCACGGAGCCGACATCGAGGACGGTCTCGAGATTCTGCTTGATGATCTTGTCGCTGATGTAGGTGACCTCGCGGAGGTCGCGCGGCGCGCTGATGCTGATCGTGATGACCGGCGAGGCATCGACGTCGAACTTGTCGATGATCGGCGGTTCGGTGCCGGGCGGCAGGCGTGAGAGGATGGTGTTGACCTTGTCGCGCACGTCCTGCGCGGCGACGTCGCGGCTGCGCTCGTACAAAAACTGGATGGTGATGACCGAGATGCCCTCGCGCGTAACGCTGCTGAGTTCATCGATGCCCTGGACGGTGTTGATGATTTCCTCGAGCGGCTTGGTGACGCTGGTCTCCATTTCCTCCGGCGACGCCCCGCGCAACGTGGTCGTGACCGTGACGATGGGGAGTTCGACGTTGGGAAACTGGTCAATGCCAATGCTGAAAAACGACACCAGCCCGAGCACGACGAGCAGGAGGTTCATCATCGTCGCGAAGACCGGACGGCGAATGCACAAGTCCGCCAGACCGATACCCCGGATCGCGATTTTTGCGCCCAGTCCGCCGGCGAGTGCAGCGGGAGGAGTGTCCTGGGGCGGAACGGGGTTGGCGGGATCTGGCATGAGTGTTACTCTTTCCCCGCTTTGGCCGCCGGTGCGGGCGGCGGTTCCGGTTGTGAGCGCACACTGATCTTGGTGCCATCCCGGAGTTTGCTTTGACCGCTGATCACTACCACTTCGCCCGCTTTCAACCCGCCGAGAATCTGCTGCCGCCCTTCCTTGATCTTGCCGGCCTGCACTTCGCGCACCAGGGCCAGGCCGTTCTCCACGACGTACACCTTGTTGATCCCGGAAAAATTCTGGACGGCATCGATCGGCACGACGAGCACCGGCACTTCGCGTTCCACGACGAGTTCGCCGCGCGCAAACGAATTGGCCTTGAGTTTCAAATCCTCGTTATGCACCAGCACACCGAACGCAAACGCGCGCGTGCGGGCGGTTACCGACGGACTGATGAGCAGCACCTTGCCTTCAAAAGACTGGCCGGGATACGCATCCACGTTGAACACCGCCACCTGGTCCTTTTTCACTTCACCGGCGAAGCGCTCGGGAACGGACGTGATAAATTTGATGAGCTTGTCGTTGACGATGTGGAACAGCGGCATGCCCACCTTCACATAATCACCGGCGCCGACGAGTCGCTCCGAGATGGCGGAGTCAAAGGGCGCCTGCACCCGGGAACGGGTGACGTTCAACGCGGCGACGGCCAGG
>JAYUBJ010000467.1:0-4562 GCA_043740915.1 Verrucomicrobiota bacterium | reverse complement strand
AAATTCTGGCGGCTTGGCAGACGCTCGAACCAGAGCTCGCGCGTCGCACGCTGTTACGGCATCAGGGTCTCCCATTGTTTCCGATGGGGCCGCTGTGGCTCTACGTGATAGCCTTGGCGGTATTGGCGCCGGTCGTAGGCACCGCGGTATTGCTGAACCTGCCGCCCTTCGTCGCCGCCGGGTGGGCTGGAAACAAATTCTCCGACGACCGAAACGTGATCTCGCTTTGGCGAATTTTGGTGGGCATGCCCCTCCTGATTCTGTGGATGCTGCTGCTCGTCGTGCTTGCGGTCGTCTTCGGGAAGCTGGTGTGCCTCGGCGTTTATGCCTTGGGCACCGTCGCCGGACTGAGCCTCTATTATCGCGTGAAGAAACTCGCCGTGGCTGTGCACAATGGCCTGCGCCATCCCGATCTGCGCCCGGGTGTGCTCGCGTTTCGTGAACTGGTGTTGCAAGAGTTGCCTGATGAACCCGCCCACTAAACCTCGCGTGCTTCCGCACGAACTGGCCTTCGGGTTGTTGTTTGCCCTGACCTGGCTGCGGCTTGTCTTTGCCACCGGATTTTTCACGCGGGATGCGCTGCTGTTCCTCGGCTTGCTCGGCGCGGCCGTGATCCTGGTGGTGTGGTGCGAACGCAACCCGACCGACACGCGGTGGCGCGTGCGGCTCTGGTTCTATCCGGTGGCGATGAACCTCTCCTACTTCGCGCTGAAGACCGCCGCGCCCGCCGTGCATCCGCAACTCGAGGACGCGTTGCTGCAGCGGCTCGACACCGCCATCGTCGGCGGTAACCTGAGCCTGCGTTTGGAGCCGCTTATTCATCCGGTGGCGACGGAGTTCTTGAGTGCCTGCTACGTGCTTTTCTTTCCCTACCTGTTTGTCAGTTGGATCTATTACCATCGTCAGGATCTGCCGCTGATGAAAAAATTCTTCATCGGCTTCTTTACGGCCTACGGTCTCGGCATGATTGGTTACACGCTTCTGCCCGCGCTGGGGCCCCACCTCGATCCCGGGCTCGCCGCTCAATTTACCACCCCGCTCCACGGCGGATTTATCACCGACCTGAACTCCCACATTGTCCTGGACGGCTGCAATCGCGTGGACTGCTTCCCCAGCCTGCATTGCGCGGTGTCGAGCTTCATCCTCTTCTTCGACCGCCAGCACCGCCCGTGGCGTTTCAAGCTCTACCTCGTGCCGGCGGTTGGACTATGGATTTCGACAATTTACCTGCGCTATCACTACCTCATCGATGTGCTCGGTGGTTTTGCCTTATCGGCCGCGTGCCTGTGGATCGCTCATCGTTATTTCCCCAAGCCATCAACTGAAAAGAGACCCCATGAAATACCTGCTCCAGTTTGAAGACGTGCTGGCCAATGCCGTCGTACACAGCGGCGGCAAAGGCGCTAATCTCTCGCTGCTTACCCAACGCGGTTTCCCCGTGCCGCCGGGTTTCATCATCACCGCGCAAGCGTACCGCCACTTCATTCACGAGGGGCGCGAGTTGTTGCGCGGCGTACACGACCTGCCCTTTCACAATGCTGCCGCGCTGCGCGCGGAAAGCGCGCGGCTCCGCGCGGCCTTGCAGCAACTCGTCCTGCCCGAGTTGCTGGTCGAGGAAGTCCGCGCGCAGCTCACCAAACACCCGCGTGGGCAGGCGTTCTCCGTGCGTTCCTCCTCGACGATGGAAGACCTCGCCAGCGCGGCGTTCGCCGGCCAGCACGATACGTTTCTCAATTGCTCCGGCCCCGAACAAATCCTGGAAAAAATCAAATCCTGCTTCCTCTCGCTCTGGCATGACCGCGCCATCGCCTATCGCCAGCAACAGGGCTTCGATCATTTGCTCGCCGCGATGGCGGTCGTGGTGCAGCGGATGGTGCAGTGCGACGTCGCCGGCGTCGGCTTCAGCATCAACCCGGTCAGCGGCGACCTGACCGAGATGGTCGTGGATGCCAACTTCGGCCTGGGCGAATCCGTGGTGAGCGGCGAAGGCGAGGTCGATCATTTCGAAATCGACAAGGCCCAACGCGTCGTTCGCCGCTCCACCATTGCCCGGAAATCGCGCAAGGTGGTTGGAATTGTCGGCGGCACCGAGGAAGTCCACATCGCCGCGAGCGACGCGGACAAACCAAGTCTCGCCACCGAGCAACTCACGCACCTCGCTGACTTGCTCGTCAAAGTGGAACAGAGCTACCGTTTTCCGCAGGACATCGAGTGGGGCTTTGCGGATGGAAAATTGCATCTGCTCCAGTCGCGTCCGATCACGACCATCCCGGCCCGCTGGACGCGCGACGAATCGGCGGAGCGTTTCCCCAACGTCATCACGCCGCTCACGTGGGATTTCGTCGAGCACGGCTTTCACCGTTCGCTGGCCTACTCCTTTCGGCTGATGGGGTTTCCACCGTGCCATGGGAAGTGGTTTGGGATGTTCGGCCATTACGTTTATGGAAATCAAAATGTCGTGGATCTTTACCTCCGCCGTGCGCCGTTCACCGCGGGTTCCCTCGAAGAATTGAAGGCCATCATTCCACGATTGCGCGAGGAGTTCCGCTGGGTGCAGGAGTTGCCGCTCATTTGGTCGCGCGAACTGGATTATTATCTCACGAAGATTGGCGAATTCATGGCCGAGCCGCTGGCGCAAAAGGATTTGCGAGAGGTCTGGGGCTTCGTCCGGAATGTCAACGAGCACGGGGCGCAGTATTTTCAACCGAACATCGCCATCTCCGTCACCCATGCCACGCTGCATCATCTGTTGCATCGGTTGCTGCAAATGATCTTCGGCGCGGATGCCAACCGTCTCTTCGACGGCCTCATGGCTTATTGCGAAACCAAGACGGGCGTCATCAACAAGGAATTGTTTGAGATGGCGCAGCGTGTGCGGGCATTGCCGGAACTGGATCGCTTGCTGAAGGAACACCGCTCGCGCGAGTTGATCGAGCTGGGGCATCTGGCGAAGTTTCCGGACTTCCACGCGCGCTTCCAGAAGTTCCTGCGCGATCATGGTCATCGCGAGATGGACTTCGACATGTACCACGCGACCTGGCTCGAAGTGCCCTGGGTGGTGCTGGACAATCTCCGGCTCATTTTGCAATCGCCCATGGAGCGGACGCCGGCGGAGAACGAGCGCGAGTTGAAGGTGCGCGCGCAACAGACTGAGTTCGAGTTATTCAGCAAGCTCCCGTCCGACCTGCACTTTTTCTTTCACGAGGTGCTGCGGTTGGCCCGGCTCTACACGAGCCTCGATGATTTGGAACATTACCAGACCACCCGGCTCGCGTTGGCGATGCGCAAGGGGCTGCGCGAATTAGGCACCCGGCTCGTGCAGCGCGGCTGGCTCGCCCAGCCGATGGATATCTTCTTCGCGCGTGCGCAGGAAATTGATGCAGCAGTGAGCGCCGATAGCAACGCGCGTTGGCAGGAATTTTCCACGGCGGTTCGCGCGGAAAAAGCGGCCTACTTCCTGGACAAAGCGCGCAAGCCGGAGTGGGTTTTGGGCGAGAGCATCACGGAGGCAGCGCCCACCGGCGACTTTCTGAGTGGTCTCCCCGGCAGTCCAGGACAGGCGGAAGGGCCGGTATTCATGGTCTTGAGCGAGGAGGATTTCGCGAAGTTTCCCAAGGGTTCCGTGTTGGTTGCGCGCACGACGAATCCGACCTGGACGCCGTTGTTTTACAGTGCCATTGCGGTCATCACCGAGAGTGGTGGACCGTTGTCGCACGGCGCGGTGACGGCGCGCGAGATGCGGATCCCGGCGGTGATGTCCGTCAAGGATTCGCTGGCGCGCCTGCAGAACGGCCAGCGCGTCCGTGTGGAAGGCGCGGCGGGAAAGGTGTTCCTGGTGTGACGCAGTAAGGAGCACCGGATTATTCACGTTGGACACAGGCTGTTGGCTGTTGGCTATTGGCAGTTGAACTTTGAACGTTGGACGTTCTCCAGCCCGATCTCCTATTCCCAATCTCCCATTCCCCAAGCCCGACTTCTTGACCGCGGATGACACGGATCACACGGATAAAACAAAAGCCAGGGACCTGGAACTTCGAACCTCCCGCTATAGCGGCGCTCTGTGAGCGCCGTCCCTTCCGCCCGTGCCATCCGCAGGCCGGGGGTCCGACAGTTGATTAACCGCAAAGAGCGCAAGGATCGCAAAGCAGGGAAGGTGAGGGACAGCGGACAGAGTTTTGGATTTGGTGTGATGAGTTGCTTCCCCACGCACGCTGCTTTTCCCCTTCCAGTATTTCCATGGAAATCCACGGACACCATTCTTTACAAATAGGGAAGACGCATTACGGTAATCTTATGCCGCCCTGTCACACCTCATCTCAGTCGTATCATACCTGTTAGCCTTCATGCGCATCACACGACGCAAAAAACTCTTTTCGATCGGAGGTGGGATACTGCTGGCCGGTTATGTTGGCTGTTATCTTCTCAACGCCGCTTTTGGAGGCTACGACCCTCATTACACATCGGACGGCAGAAGCCGATACGAGGGCAGCCTGTTTATGCATGATTGCATCATGTGGCAGCCGAGGTTTGGCTCTTACTACAACGAGTATCGCCATGATTTC
>JAYUBJ010000466.1:0-4575 GCA_043740915.1 Verrucomicrobiota bacterium | reverse complement strand
TTAAATATATCTCCGCCCTCCCGGCCCCGCCCGTCGGCATGAAGCTCGAATACGATGCGAAGAGCGGCGATGTGACCGTGGTGAAAAAATAGCGCCCGGCTCGCCGCCGCCAAGCAACTGTCGCGTAACCTCCGCTGCCTCGACGCGAGTTTCTTAATGTTCCTGCGCATCGCCCTCGCCCTCGCTTTCCTGGCGTCCAGTGCCGCTCCATCGTTGCAGGCGATTGACACGGTCACGGGCCTGCCGCCTGGCGTGGTGAATACCCAGAACCCGGCGGATCATCCGTTGCCACCGGAGAAATCACTCCAGGCGATCACGGTGCCGGAAGGTTTTCACGCCACCCTGTTCGCTGGTGAACCGCACGTGCTGCAACCCATCGACTTCGATTTCGATGACCGTGGCCGCCTCTGGGTGGTGGAAAATTTTTCCTATCCCGACTGGAAAAAGGAGAACAGCGACCGCATTCTCATCTTCACCGACAAGGATAACGATGGCCGTTTCGACACGCGAAAAGTTTTTTATGACCAGGGACATCGCCTCACCAGCATCGCCTACGGCTTCGGGGGTGTCTGGGCGCTTTCTCCGCCCGAACTGGTTTTCCTTCCCGACGCCAACGGCGACGATTTGCCGGACGGCAAGCCCATGGTGGTTCTGGACGGCTGGACGACGAACGCGATCCATAACATGGTGAATGGTCTCACCTGGGGGCCGGACGGTTGGCTTTACGGACGGCACGGGATGCATACGCCTTCGCATGTGGGAGCGCCGGGCACACCCACCAGAGACCGCATCCCCATCGACGCCGGCATCTGGCGGTATCATCCCACCAAAAAAATATTCGAGGTTGTGGCGCGCGGAACGGTGAACCCCTGGGGTCTCGACTACAACGACATGGGCGACATTTTCTTTTCCAACAACGTCAACGGCCACCTCTGGCATCTCGTGCCGGGAGCGGCTTATGAGCGCACCGCCGGCGTGGGCTTCGCGCCCTACGCCTACCAGGAAATCGGTTATTGCGCCGACCACCTCCACTTCGCTGGCGCAAACTGGCGCACCGGTTGGGTCGAGTCGCGCGGCGGGCAGGGCGAACACGGCCGGATGGGCGGCGGCCATTCCCATGTCGGGGCCATGATTTACCTCGGCGACAACTGGCCGGATCGATACCGCAACACCATCTTCATGTGCAACACCCATGGCCACCGGATTAACAACGACACTTTGGAACGGCGTGGCTCCGGTTACGTGGGCCGGCACACCAACGATTTTCTCTTCGCCAACGATGAATGGTTCCGTGGAATAAAAATCAATTACGGCCCCGATGGCGGGGTGTTTGTCAGCGATTGGAACGACCTCGGCGAATGCCATGACAACGACGGTGTCCAGCGCAGCAGCGGACGAATTTACAAGATTGTTTACGGTTCGCCACGCAACCCCGGCCCGTTAAATCTGGCCGCGCTCGACGATGGCAGACTCGTCCAGTTGCAACTTCACCCGAACGATTGGTATGTGCGCCATGCCCGCCGCCTCCTGCAAGAGCGCGCCGCCGCGGGCCATTTGAAGAAATCAACGCGCCCGGACCTGCTCGTAATGCTGCGCGATCAAAAGGAGGTGACCCGCCAATTGCGCGCCCTCTGGGCACTGCATGTCACCGGCGGTGTCGATGAACCCGTGCTGAAAGACCTGCTGCGGCACCCCAGCGAAAACCTCCGCCGCTGGGCCATCGAATTGGGGTGTGAATCCAAGACTCCGCCCGCGTGGTTGGTCCGCGAGTACGAGCGCCTCGCAAGTTCAGATCCGTCACCCATGGTGCGTTTGGCGCTGGCGTCGGCGCTGCAACGACTGCCCGTGGCGGAGCGCTGGGGCCTGGCGGAGAACTTGCTCGCCCACGTTGAGGATGCCGGCGATGCCAATCTGCCCCTGTTGATTTGGTACGGCATCGAGCCCGCCGTGGGCGCAGACCGAGCCCGAGCACTCACCCTGCTGGCGCGCTGCCAGATGCCGCAGGTTCGCCAGTTCATTTCACGTCGTATGGCTGGCTCAGGCGAAAATAAATAATCGGAGCGAGTTCTCCCCCACCTTAACAGCCCTTTTGAACGAGTAGGTGACGACGTGAGGAGTCTCTAACTTACACTTCAGAAACCGAAGACATTAGAGACTTGTCACCTCGGCTCCTACAAAGAAATCTGTTTGGTTGTGCCTCGTTTCCCGCGTTTGCTCCAGCACTCCGCTTACCGGATCATTCAAACCTTCAGCCCAAGCGCGCGTCGCAACAGATTCGCGGTGATGCGCTGGACGCGTTCATCCGGGCCGTGCGGACGGCTCCAGTGCGACCAAGGCAGCGTGTGGCCCGGCGGGTGCGACAGTCCCTGCACCCAGAAAATTGTCGCCGCGTTGAAAACAAAATTACCTTTCGGCCCCGGATAAACCGTGGCCGTCCATTGCTGCGGCCGGTCGCCGCCGACCCACGCCGTCCCGGCGCCGACCACTTCCAATCCCGGAATGTCCGCCGGCTGCCCGTGATATTCCCATCCAATGAGGCCGGGGATGCGGTCGCCTTTCTTCATGCCTGTGCCAGTGAATATCCAATTGTCCGGCTGGGTGCAAATCCAGTCGCCACCACCATTGACCGGTTCAACATTGCGCGCGCCCATGAGCAAACCTTCATCCGGTCCATGCTCCGGAAACGGGCCGTGATCTTTCTGGCGATCCTTGGCGTAGACATTTTCCGCACCATAAGGGCCGCCGCGAAACAGGATGCGATTGGGCCGCCCATCCCAACTGGCGCGATAAGGCGTCACCCAGCAGACGGCGTTGCCGGAGAGAAAGAGCAGGTTCACGCCGGCGTCACGCATTTTTTCCACGCTGCGAAACTGGCGGATATCCCAATACTCATCGTGGCCCACGCTGATGAATGCCTTGCATTTGAGCCCACGATCCGGCGTCAGCATGTCGTTATTCGTGCAATAGCTGACATCGTAACCGTGCTCTTCCAGCCAGTAGGCGAGCGGAAATTCGAACGGCAGAAATTCGCCGGCACCCACGGTGAGCGGATCGTTCACAATCGCGGTGTGCTGCGCCTCACGGCCGTAAGGACGATCGAAACTGACATCGGCCCACGGGCCCTGGCCACCCTTGGGATGCGTGTAAACCGAGAAGTTGTTGGGCCAGCGATTATAGGCCTGCCATGTGTTGTCCGAACATTGGAACAAAATGTCCGCCGGACGCTCATCGCGGACCACGAAAACAACGTAACTCTGCCAATAAGCCTCCGCATCGCCTTCGGGGATCGTAGTCATGCGGCCAACATAAACGCCGCTCAGCCAGCCGGCCGGAATCTTAAGTTGGGTGGTGGGTTCCCAGCGACATTCATGGATATTCTTTTCTCCCGTCGGCGGGGTTGGTTGAGTCCGTGCGGAGAGGATGCCCAAGTCGGTCATCAGTCGCGCGCCACGTCCCCCGTAATAGCCGAGACGGAAAATCTCCAGGTGAAATTGCCGGGCCGGCGTCGCGGAAACCATGATGTCCAACGTCTCCCCCGCCAGCACACTTTGGCGCGAGCAGTAGCCTTCAATCCAAGTGGAACGGAAACCCGGCCCGTCGAGGCGCACCCGGGTCAGTTGCCAGTCGCGCGCGCCTGGGTTTTCGTTCTCGCGTTGGACCAAGGACCGCTGGCTCGGGCCGGCGGCTGCGTCGGTGGTTGTCGGTTGGACCACTGCACCCGCGAGCAAGGCGGCGCTGCCCTTGATGAACTGGCGGCGCGTGTTCTTGGAGGCATCCAGATCCGCCACGGCCGTCTTAGTCTTTCTCTTTGAATTTCCGTTATTCATAGTTTCGTCCCCTTCGCAAACGTCAATGTTCCCGGGCACCACAGCACGGCCAAACGCAGTTTGAACGAGTCACTCTTGCGGGGTGCCTAAAACAATCGCCCGTCTTTCCCCCCGTGGCAAGCTCATCCCGGATCAAATCCGCCCCGAGGGCGCATCTCAGTTTCTTGCACGGTAGTGGCATGGGCGTCCCGCCCGTGTGATTCAACCAAAGCCAGGACTTGCGCCAACCCGCAACCCACGGGCGGGACGCCCGTGCCACTACCAGAGCCTGCTCGCCGCTAACCTTTCGGGTTTGGGTTGCAAGAACCTGAAATGCGCCCCTCCCCGAATCGACTGCAATTTTCTCTGCAATTTTCTCTCGCCAAAAGCGGTGCATGAAGGCAAACACTTTGCCTTCATTCGATGAACGAACAAATAATCATCCTCGATTTCGGATCGCAATACACCCAGGTCATTGCCCGGCGCATCCGTGAGTGCAATGTCTATTCCACCATCCTGCGTTACGACACCCCGGCCGCGGAGATCGCCGCCCTCAAACCCAGCGGCCTCATCCTTTCCGGCGGACCCTCCAGCGTGTACGCCAAAGATGCGCCGCTCGCAGATCCGGCGATTTTTAAAATGGGCCTGCCCGTGCTCGGGATTTGCTATGGCGTCCAGCTTTTCGCGCACTTCCTCGGCGGTAAAGTCGAACCGGGCCAGAAACGCGAGTACGGCAAAGGGACACTGACGATCGCGGACGGTTCGAGCA
>JAYUBJ010000465.1:0-4579 GCA_043740915.1 Verrucomicrobiota bacterium | reverse complement strand
CGCCGAACCGGTTGCGGTCGATACGTCCCGTCGCGCATCTGCGCCGCCAACCGCGAGCGTTCCTCCTCGGCGTGCTTCGCGAAATGCCCCACGATTTGTTCATCCGCTCCCGCGCTCCCGCCATTCTTCCAGACTTTGTGGCAGGCACGGGCCAGCTTGGCGCGCGCATAGGTCTTGTCCCACAATCGGAACCAGACCCGGTCTGCTGACTCACCCGAGGCGAGCCGCGTCAACATGCGTTCGGTCCAGACGCAACGTTCCCCCCACCACCACGGGGCGCGGGCTTCTCCGGCTTGTCGAGGCGTTGCCGCCACTGGCGCCGGTTTGGCTTCGTCGTTCGGGTTCATCTCGCATCCACTTTCCTGCGTCCCATTGCTCCACCCCGACACTCGTGTCGGGGCTTCATCGCTACTACGGACGCTCTGACTCCCGCCGGGCGGTTCTTCAGGCGCGGCCGCCATGAACTCCGCTTGTCCCCGGCGGGTCTCCCTGGTTTCCTCGTGGGGGCTTCCCACCATTCCGTCCCCAACCCTCGGCGTGTCGTCCGGGAACCACCCGGCTGTCCGGCGATTCGGCTCCGCGCCGATCACCCGCTCTACAGGCTTCGTCTTTCGCTAGCAGACTCGCCCAGCCACGCCGATCGAATCGAGTTCACGGCGACGGCCCACGCGCGCCACCTTTGTTACGGACTGGTCGTTCTTCCCGCGTCTGCGGGATTGCTCTCCACCCCGTGTTACCACGACGCAGTTACGGTTCGATACCGCATGGCTCTGCACCGCACAGCGACGGTCTTTCACTGCCTTATCCCAACGCCTTCCCAGGCGCACTAGTGGGCTGGCTTCCAGCCACCCGGACGGTACGGTGCAACCCAAGCGTCGCTCGAAAATTGCGAGGTTGCTTGGCTTTGCACCAGGTTCATCCCGCCGGGCGAGAAGTGCCGGCTCTACGGCTGGCGAAGACGCCCGCCGCTACTCCCGCTTCACGCGTTGGGCTAACCTTCAGACAGGCGGCTACGGTTCGTCGTAGGCTTTCAACGGACGCACCCAGAGGTTCCGGAAACGAATCGGGTCGCCATGATCCTGAAGTTTGAGCGGGCCCTTGGGACCGTGCGGAGCATACTTGGCGAGGGTGCGATGACCGGAAGCGCCGAGATACGCCGCGTGATTTTGCACAACCACGCCGTTGTGCAACGCGGTGATGTAGGCGGGCGATTCCAACTGGCCGTCTTTGAACCGCGGCGCGATGAAGATGAGGTCATACACCTGCCATTCACCGGGTTTGCGCGAAGCGTTCACCAACGGCGGATATTGACCATAGAGCGAGGCCGCCGATCCATCGGCATAGGTCGGATTGTCGTAGCTGTCCAGCACCTGGAACTCATACAAGCCAAAGAGAAAAACTCCGCTGTTGCTGCGTCCCTGGCTTTCGCCTTTCGGCGGATTGGGCGTGGCAAATTCGACATGCACCTGCACATCACCAAATTCCTCTTTCGTCCAGATGTCACCACCATTAGGCGTGCCGCGCGGGGGGACGACCATGTTTCCACCCTCTACTTTCCAACCCGACGCCTCGCCTTTGCCATCACGCCATTTCGAAAGATCCTTGCCGTCGAAGAGTGCGATCGCATCGGAGGGAGGTTTGCCGGGCGCATCCTGGCTGCTAAACGTGCCGGGCGTGACCACCGTCGGTTGAGGCCGGTCGGAATCGTGCACGTGCCATTTGTCGCCGGGCAGCATCGGGGTGTCTTTGTAGCCGGGCTTGGCCTTGGCGTCGGCGCCGATCAACGGCAAAGCCAGCGTGGTGATGACCGCGGTTGTGCCCGCCAGGACGAGGAACCATCGATTTGTTTTCATATGAAGGTAATTTGCGTTGCGTGATTGCTACCAGCCGCGGGCGCTTGTGGCAAGCGGGAGTAATGGAGTGCCGCCCTCATTTCTTCCGTGAACGCGGCGCGTTCATCGAAAGAATGCTCGTGCCCCGATAGATGTTTCCCGTCCCGCCGGTGATGACGCGCCGGATGGGCTCGCCGGTTTTCGGATCCACCGTCAGCGACGGCTCGGTCATCTTCTGCTGCACCTCGAAGCGGCGCGGTTTGGACTTGGGACTCTTCGGAATGGTTTCGTAAGTGTAGGTTGCCATATTTGTTTTATCACGCCTGGGTTACCGTCAAGTTCACATTGACGAATGAATAAACGGTCATTCCTCAATCCGATATAACGCCGTCTTCGTCCGTAAATAAAGCGCTTTGCCCGCGATGGCCGGCGAAGCCATGATGCCGTCATCCAGCTTGTTTTCCGCAAGCACCTTGAATTGCCGTCCGGCTTCGATCACGGCGACCTTCCCTTCTTCGCTTAGAAAATAAATACGCCCGTCGGCGTACACTGGCGATGCCGAATAATTTCCACCCACCCGCTCGCTCCACACCACCTCGCCGGTCTTCGCCTCCACACAGCTTGCCACGCCGCCATCAGCGATCATAAAGATCAAGTCGCCCACCAGCAGCGGCGAGGGTTTGTTCGCGACCGCCTTCTTCACGCGCCAGACGACCTGCGGTTTGGACGGCGAGGGCGCCTCCTCGATGGCGGCATCCACGACACACCCGTTCCACGCGCTCATCGGCGGCGGCTTCACGGCGAAAAGCTGGCCTTGAGAAAAACCGGTCGTGAAATAAATCAGGCCGTGCCCGACCAGCGGCCGCGAGGCCACGGAATGCTGGCCGCGCTCCTCGACGCGCCAATATTCCTTGCCGGTGCGCGGATCGTAGCCGTAGTGGGCCTTGGCGCCGCTGCTCAGCAGCACCGGTTTGCCTTCGAACATGGCGATGTGCGGTGTGCCGTAACCCTTGCGCCAGTCGCCTTCCGCCTCGGGCTTGCCATCCTTCAAGTCCCGGTAGTCCACGGAGCGTTCCTTCCGCCAGACGGTTTTGCCCGTCTTTTTGTCGAGCGCCACGATGAATTGAAAATCGCTTCCGTCATAATGCATGATGAGCAGGTTCGCGAAAATAATCGGCGAGGAACCCGCGCCCCGATAATGGTTGCAGACGAAATCGCGCCGTTCCCACAGCACTTTGCCCGTCTTCGTGTCGAGACAAGCCGTGCCGGGCGAACCAAAGGTCACATAGATGCGCCCCGGCTCGATCACCGGCGTGGGCGAGGCGTAGGAGTTGAATTTGTGGCAGAATTGCGGGTTGGCAACTTCGAACACCTTCAGATCATGCACGATTTTTCCAGAATCGCGATTGAGACAGAGCACGGACAATTCCTTGCCATCCTCCGTCGCGGTCGTGACCCAGATTTGATCGCCGAGAATGACTGGCGAGGACCATGCCTTACCGTGGATCGGCGTCTTCCATTTCACGTTTTGTGACTCGGTCCAGTTTAACGGCAGTCCTTTGGCGGCGGCGTGACCATCGCCATCCGGGCCGCGAAACTGCGGCCAGTCGGCACCCCGGGCCATACCAGCGGTGAGGCACACCGCGGCGAGCAGGACTACGGCGGGAAAAGCGATTCGTTTCATGTTGTGTCGGCAATTAGACTGGATTCAGCGGGGCGAATTCAACCCAAATCCCACGAGTCGATTAAAGAAGGACGCGTCCGCGCACTGCCCCCGGGCCGCGGCTGTGTCCCGCGCCGCGCGGGATCAGCCGCAGCAACGTGGCCATGAGGACCGTGGAACAAACACCTGAGCGGGATAAATTCTAAGGCCTAGCCAGACGATAAAACATTTGCGTACCCGAAATGGTGAAGACAATGCTGATCGACCCGCCGTTGGTTTGAAAAGTGCCGGTCACATTGTTCCCGGAGATGGGTGACGATAAACTCGCTGCCGATTCAACCCGAAAACCCGTCGCTGTATCCGGCCAAAGCAGGGTCAAGTTGCTCCCGCTCAAGCGAGCACTGTTGGTGGGGCCAACCAGGAGCGCCACGGTGTGATAACCTCCCGCCGTAATGGCCGTCACCCCGCCCAAGCTGGCCGGAACGTTCGTTTGACCTTCTACGTTGCGTCCCCACGTCACCACCGCCGCGCTTGAGGCCCCGTTCAACGGTGGCACCTCCGGCACCAGCCACAGGCACAACCCCAGCAGCACAGCGGAAAAACCGCCAGCGAGCGGATTCAACTGCGGCAAAAAACCAGTCAGGCATTGGCGATCAATGGATTTTTTCATAAAACAATTCTCCTCTTTGAGTTCTTGTTTGTTTCTTACAGTGACCGCGGTTCACCCCGTCACCATGATGCCACCAAGTCGTTCGTCGCGTTTCAATATTCCTCGCTCATCTGCTTGTCCCCGTGTTCCGGATTGGGGATGAGCTTGCGGTTCTTGGAGTCCACGACGAAGTCGAGATACTCCAGTGGAATCTGGCCAAGCAGGTTGGGCACGTTCTCGCTGATGTCCACCACGTTGAAGTCCCCGTAACGTCCCTGAACTTCCAGCCTCACTGATTCATAGACCGAACGCTGCTTGGGTCCGTTCGTCGTCTGGGAGATGATCTCGTCCATCTTTTCCAACCCCAGTGCTTGGATGACGCTGGGCTTAAGGTAGAGGCGCGTGGCCCCGGTGTCCACCAATGCTTCGATTTCA
>JAYUBJ010000464.1:0-4605 GCA_043740915.1 Verrucomicrobiota bacterium | reverse complement strand
TGGCCGCGAAGGCCGCAACATCCGCGCCTTCGAAGCCGCCACCGGTGTCACCGTGTTGATCGACGACACGCCCAACGCCGTGGTCCTGTCCGGCTTCGACCCCGTGCGCCGGGAAATTGCCCGTGAAGCGATGGAGCGGCTGATTCTCGATGGACGCATTCACCCCACCCGGATTGAAGAAATAGTCGCCAAAGTTTCCCAAGAAATGGAGGAAACAATTTTGCATTCTGGCGAGGAAGCGGTGGTGAAAGTTGGCCTGCCGCCCCTGCCGGTGGAGATCATCAAGGTGCTGGGCCGATTGCGCTTCCGTTTGAGTTTCTCGCAAAACATCCTCGCCCACTCCATCGAGGTCGCCCAGTTGATGGGGTTGATGGCGGCCGAACTCGGACTGGACACCACGGCGGCCAAGCGCGCGGGGTTGCTCCACGACATTGGCAAGGCGCTCAGCCACGAAATCGAGGGCGCGCACGCGATCATTGGCGCTGATTTCATTAAACGCCATGGGGAGGCCGACGACGTCGTCAACGGCGTGGCTTCACACCACGATGAAGTGCCCCACACTGGTCCGTTAGGAATTCTTGTGAGCGCCGCCGACGCCATCAGTGCTTCCCGGCCCGGCGCACGTTCCGAATCCATGACCACCTACATCAAACGGCTGGAGGACTTGGAGAAATTGGGCCTCGCCTTTCCGGGGGTGGAGAAGTGTTACGCGGTGCAGGCCGGCCGGGAACTCCGCGTTATGGTCCAACCGGATGCGGTCACCGACGAGCAGGCGTTCGCCCTGGCGCGCAACATCACGCGAAAAATCGAAGAGAATCTGCACTATCCTGGTCAAATCCGGGTGACGGTCATTCGCGAGACCCGTGTCGTGGAATTTGCCAAATAGCGGTACCGAAGGGAAGCTCAACTGGGTTCAGGAGGCGGTAATAAATTACCACCTCCTAACGACGCTCTTCCGAAAGTGCGCTGGGCAGGCCAGATTCCCAGCCCTTGGGTGTATTCCACGGGCGCGAGGACATGTTGCTCGACTCCTCCGTGGCGCAACCACCGATGAACAGACCCGTCCCGACCAACAATAACCACAGGGCCGGGCGCAGGATGAATTTGAAATCAAGTTTCATTATTCAGTGGGCACCACGCAAACGTCTCCCTCAAGCACTTCGCTCTTCTTTTCCTTGCGGAGCACGTTGGCGATGCATTGATTGTCTTCCACACTGGTAATCCGCACCTTGCCAATAAATTTCCCGTCGCGGCTGACGATCATCACGCCATTTTGTTTCGCGCCCTGATTATTCCCGATGTCGAGAACCACGAACTCATACTTCGGATCGTAAGCCAGCACTTTGCCGGTCAAACCCGGCGGCAACTCCACCCGGACATCCTCGAACCGCGACTTCAAATTGATGATGTCGTTTCCTAATTTGACCACCTGCGTTTGTAATATTTTTTTCTCCTGGGCAAAGATATCGCGCTCTTCCGTCGTCTTGGCCAGACCGGCGTAAGTAGCCCGGATGTCCGCCACCGTCTTGTTCAATCTGGTAAATTCCTCGTTCTCGCTTTTGGCCGTCTGCGTTTCTTTCCGGGACTTGTCCAAATCCACCGCCAGTGCTTCTTTCGCCGCTTGCAAGTCAGTCGCTTCCTTGGTCTTGGCATCCAGCTTCGTATTCGTGTCCGCCAATTCCGTTTTCTTCGTTTCCAATTCCGCCTTCGTCGTTTTCACTTCCGTTTCCGCCTTGGCTTTGCCGGCTTCCGCCGCCGCCTTCCCCGTTTCCGCCGTGGCTTTCTCCTCTTTGAGGATGACGATTTTTGGCTCAACCTGGAGATGTGCAATCACCAAAGCCCCGATGCCGGTGAGGATGGCAATGACCAATAATATTCGTGTAGCAATGCGCATGGTTATTTTTTAACCGGGTTAATTACGTGCCGAATCTAATCGTTGCTGCGAGGCGTGTCAACGCCAGCTTTGGCACGCCAGCTTTGGCCAGCCGCAACGATTTGCGCGGCACTCAATAGACAATGGTAAAACCACCGTCCGACCGGGTGAAGGCGGTAACCACACTCCAAATGGGCACCCCGTCCATCGACCCTTTTTCGCCGGTCGCCCGCCCGTTCTGGTCGAAAACCTGCCAGGCCAGCGAGCCGCCTTTTTCCCAGCCCGTCCCTTCAGTCCACGCCAGCAACGTTTCCCCCTGCCGGTTGCCCACCGCCACCGGATGCTTGCGCCGGCCGTTGCCCGGAGCAGCCACAGGCGGGGAAGATTTGCCCGTCACCGGATCGATGGCCGAAAAATAAACCTGGCCCGCAGTCTCCCACGCCGCCAGCACCCGCGCGCCGCTCTCGGAAAGCGATTCGCTGCTCATCGGACACATGTTCATTTTCCACTGGTGCAACGTTGACGTTTCAAACTTGGTGCCGTGGTCACGTGAAGTGAGCAACATGATGTCGCGATTCATTTTCTCGCCGGCCGCGCGATAGAGCGCGAACAGATTCCCCTGGCTGTCCGCCATGGCCCGCATGCCGCAGCAACCGCATGCACCCGTCGGCTCCGAACCCGCCTGTGCTTCCCGGAAAAATATTTTTCCATCATCGCTCGAACGCGCCACGAACACAGCGCGCGTTTCTTCGCCGCTTTTTCCCAATGGCGAAGCATGCCAGGCAACATAGACATTTCCCCGCGCATCGGCGGCCACCGAACCGCCCCCGTCGAGAAAAGCGGTGGCCGTCATCAAATTCCGCTGCGGCTCAAAGCCGGACCGGGTGTCGTTCATCCGCGCATACAACATCGGCACACCCTGCTCCGGTTTGGGCGCGGCCGACTGGGAACCGTTCCACGCCACATGCACCCGGCCACCCTGCCCCAGCGCCAACTGCGCACCGCGGATCGTGCCGATCGCAATCGCACTGCCCGCCTGGCTGTTCACGCGCAACGGCGTGGAAAACCCCTGCCCCGGTTCCTGGTGAACGTAAAACACGTCGGTGGCTTTGGGGTCGCCCTTCAAATAAATCAAGTGAACCACACCCTGAGCATCCACGACGGACTGCGGTTGAATACCGCCCTCGGGCGCGCGCATCAAGGTGACCGTGGTAGCGGCGGAGGCGGACCCGGCGAGCCATCCGAGCGACCAGACGGTGAGAATCAGACTGCGAATGATTGGTTTCATATTACCGAATTTCCCGCACGACCTTCACGATGGCGTCCGGCTCGGGGAACTGACCCGTCGCCAACTTCGAATATATTTTCCGGCCATTAACGCTGACTTCAAATGCGCCGCCATCCGAAGGCACCAGCTTGAGCGATCCGATTCGTTGTTTGAGCTTCAGGAGCTTGTCCGCCAGACCGACGGCATACGGCTCATAATTTCAAGCCGTGCAATATTCGATGGCGATTTCCAAACTCATAGTATCTCTGGTGATCTGACGCTAGGTCAGCAGTCGGCTGGCGTCAAGTCGGCCGGAGCTTCGCCCCGAGCCTCGACATTGACTTTGGGGCCGGCTTGGTCTTTAGTAGGAGAAATGAGACCCACCCCGCCATCCAAGGCATGCTGCTGTACCCACCGCGCCATTGTTTCCGGTTGCCTCACCATCGTAGCCCTCCTCGGTCCGCCCAATGCCGGTTGGACCGCCGACACCTATTTGGGAGCCGCGGCAATATTGCAGAAAATATCCAACCAGGAGCCAGTGAACAACGCGCCGGATCAGCAGGATGAAATCGCGTTGCTGCGCGGCGACTTGCAAGCATTCCAAACGAAAGCGGCGGGGCAGCCGCCCGAATCATCCGCCCAAGCGTGGCTGGCCTTGGCGGACCGTTTCTTCAGGTTGCCCGCCGACAAACTACAACAATTGATGTCTGGCGGAGCGGAACGGTTTGGGTTCTTGAACGCCATCAGTGTGCTTCCTCCACCACCCGCCTGGCCCGCGCTCGTGAAAGCAATCGAGGCCAGACCCGCCGCCAAAGGTGGCAAGGCCGTGAGAGAATTCGCGCTGCGCCTGCTGGCACACACCCTCATCGGGGATAAGGCCGCCCAGGGCCGGGATGCCGCCGATTTTGACAAATGGGTGACCAACCGGAAATCCCCGGAGAATCAGTCCTACGTTTACCTGGTTGAGCAACTGCTCGCCGCACTGAATGAATCGGACGGCAATGCCGGCACCGTGGTAAAACAACTCGAACGTCAGTTCGAAGCTGCGGAGTTGGAGAATCAAACGGGCTATTTCGCGCCGCTGCCGGATTTGATCACAATCCTCGGCCGGGACCAGGCCACCACACTGCTTCGCCGTGCACTCAAGCTCAATGCCGAAGTCCAGATTAACCATGGTGATGAAACTGCCGCCCTCGCCCGGAAATTAGCCGTCGAGATGGTGGCTGAATTAAAGGTGCCGCAATGGGCGCTCGCTCATTCCATGGACGCCCTAGCGCTTTACGAGGCATTGGCCAAGCGCTTCGCCCCCCCCGCTCCCACCAACGCACTTGGGAGCACCGCCGCCATCCGTGCGTTGAGGCGCCCCGCCAACAACCCTTCCCAAGCGGAGGCCACCACTTATTACCTGCTCAACCTCATCGTCGCCAACCGCCCCCTGGACGCAGTGAAGATCGCCCAAATGATC
>JAYUBJ010000463.1:0-4606 GCA_043740915.1 Verrucomicrobiota bacterium | reverse complement strand
GCGTCCGCCATGACCACAGCAGAAAAACCAGACCGCCGAGACCGAGCGTGCCCACCCCAAAGAGTTTGATCTTCCAATCCGCGGTAACATAAACAAACAACCATCCAATCAAGGCGAGCAGGCAGGGCAGTGGATAGAGCCAGATACGAAACGGACGTCGCAGACCGGGCGCGCGCTGACGCAGGAGCACGACGGCAAAAACCTGGCCGATGAACTGCACCAGGATCCGGGTGGTCAGCAACGCATCAATGACCGTCCCCAGATCCACGAAACTGCACAGAATCGAAATCACGCCGATCACCAGCAATGAAAGGTGCGGGAAATTTCGCGTCGGGTGCAGCCGGCCAAACACCTTGAAGAAATACCCGTCCTGCGCCGCCGCGTACGGAATGCGCGAGTAGCCGAGCATCAAGGCGAACACCGAGCCAATCGTCGTCCAGAGCACCAGCACTGTGAACAGGGTCGCCACTTTGGTGCCGTAGATTTTCTCCATGAAAATCGAGACGACATAGTTCGCTTCCGGATGCAGTACCGCCGGTACAAACTCGCGCCACGGCACCACGCCAATAATCGACAGGTTGATCGCAAAGTAGATCAACGCCACTCCCACGATGCTGATCATGATGGAGCGCGGGATGACTTTTCCCGGCTCTTTGACTTCGTCGCCGATGTAGCAGATGTCGTAGTAGCCGAGGTAGTCATAGACCCCAAAGCTCGCCGCCGCGCCCAGGCCCATGAAGAACCCCAGGGAGAAATTAAATGCGCCGGGCGGAAAATCGAAAGCGACTTTGGGATCAAAATGCATGACCCCGGTGATGATCACGCCGCCGACGGTCACCAGCGTGATCAACCACAAACTGATCGTGATTTTTGCGATCGACTTGATCGGACGGTAGAGCAGCAACAGGCAGGTCGCGCCGATGGCTACGCTCAGCAGATTCTTCTGGAGCGTGGTGATGTCGGGCCAGAAGTAGCCGAGATATTGGGTGAACCCGATGTAGGCCGTGGAGATTTCCAGCGGGCCGCTCAGGATGAACTGCCAGATGAAGAGGAAAGCCATCAAACGACCAAACGTTTCGCGGCCGAACGCTTCGCGCAAATAATGGTAGCTGCCGCCCGAACCGGGCATGGCCGCGCCCAGTTCGCTCCAGATCAGGCCATCCGGAATCGCGATCACCACCGCGATCAACCAGCCGATCATCGCTTGCGGCCCGCCCAGCGCCGACATCAGCAGCGGGATCGTGATGAACGGCCCGATGCCGATCATGTTCGTCATGTTCAGCGCCGTGGCCGGCAGCAAACCGAAGCGCCGCTCCAAGTGCGGCGGGTTGTCCGGGGTGAATGCAAGTTTCATGGCAGTGGAATGGCTGGAGAATGTTAATCGAAAATATTTTGCCCGCCCACTCGAATTTTTCACTCGAATGTTTCGCCGGTCACAAACTCGGATGTCGCCCGCCACCGGCGGGCGCATGTCACTTAATTGCAGTCCAAACCCCGAAAGGCGATCGGCGCACGGGCGCTCGTAGTGGCACCGGCGTCCCGCCCGTGGGTTGCTGGTTGGTGGAAGCCCATGCTGTGGTTGATTCACACGGGCGGGACGCCCGTGCCACTATGCGGCACGCAACTGCGATGCGCCTCAACCGTAACCCGGCCGGAAACTCGTTTGATCGGCGGGTGGTGGCGGATTAGGCTCGCGATATGGATCACTCGCCCGGCTTTCTCCGACTGGTTAACGAGGCAAAATCCCGCGTGCGGGAGATTTCCATCGACGACGCCCGTGTGCGCCTCGCGCAAGCTCCCCGGGCGGTGCTGCTCGACGTGCGGGAAGACCATGAATGGAAGCAAGGCCGCGCGGTGCCGGCCCAGCATCTGGGCAAAGGCATTTTGGAACGCGATTTGGAGAAGATGTTTCCCGATCCCGACACGGAAATCATCATGTATTGCGGGGGCGGTTTTCGTTCGGCGCTGACATGTGACGCGGCGCAAAAGCTGGGCTATCGAAATGTCTCCTCCTTGATTGGCGGCTACAAGAGCCTGGCCGCCGCCCAATGGCCCATGGCGCAAGATGATTAAAGCCATTGCCAAAAGTAATTTCCGTTTCTTGAACCCACGGCCGCGCGGTGGGTCGCCGACCGCACCCCGGAGCGCGAATTGTCCCAACTCGCAGCGCGTGGCAGCACCAAGGCAGCCCGGGGAAATTTCAACGCGGATTTGTTGGCGCTGCGCTGGAGTTTGAGACCAACCGCGATCCGCCATCCAGCGGCCCCTCCACCGGCCCCTCACGAACCACACGGGTGGTCGGCTTGAACCCATTGCTGGATGAGTTCCGTGAGGAGCGGATGGTGTTTCGGCAGCCCCATATCGCTCCAACGGACTTTGGCGGTGCTGTAGCCAAAGATGCCGTAGCCCGGGCTGGCGGATTGTTTCGGCGCAAAGACATCGACTCCGCCGGAGTCACCTTTGACCAGCAGCACCTCCTCGCCGCCAATTTGGAAATGCCGCATCGGGTGCCGGACCATGTCCGACCAGATGCCACGACCGTAGTTGAGCCGATGCACGATCATGACGTGGAGAAAGTCGCTGAGCTTTCCCGTGCGTTTTTCGTACAGCAACAGCCGGGAAATATGGTGGCAGGCACGCCGGATGTCGGTTTCCGCGAACTTGCCGCGGCCATTCTTGAAGCTCCGGCAGGTGCAGGTGTAGTGGGCCAAATCGACGACATACGAATCATCACCGCGGGCTGAACACACCGACCGCGTGCGGCCCGCCTCGCCCTCCAGAATCGGCAACTGGATCGCCGCCACCGGTTTGTCCGTCACCTGCGGAGCCGTGCTCACACGGGCACCCGGGAGAACCGGCAGCGGGACAAAATCCACCGGCGCAGCGGACGGTCTGGGGGCCGCCCCATCGGCAGGCAACTTCAGACTTCGCCAACTTAAATTGTTTTCAAAAAATCCCATGGCTTCAGCCAATCATTCCCGGCGGCTTCGGTCCGGGTGCATCATCGAAGCCTAGCCAAAACCACGGTCGTTGACCATCCTTTTGCAATCTGAATGTGGGTTTTTTTATGCGAATGAATGGCAGCTTATTAGGATCATTAGCCACCACCAGCCGGACGGGGCCAAGGCGCGCGGCACCGCGGGATCAGGCCGCGGGTGATGTGGACGGCGGGGCTGGTCGCTGCGGACTCCGCACGAAGAAGGGCAGCGAAGTTTCGTGCCGGCCATTGACCGCCACATCGATGGAATAGCCGCCGTATTTGCTGAGGACGAGACCCTGAAGGTTGATGATGAGATTGGCGACGGAAGCTTCGTCTTCATTGCGGAACTTCACGTTGATATTCCCGTTCAAGGTCGGGACGATTGACTTGCCGTCCTCATCCACGACGTTGATCCGGATCGGATGGTCGCCCTCTTCGATGCGGGAAAACCGGATGCGCAACACCACGGCGCACGCCGGATGGGTCACGGGGATTTTCGCCGCCCAGATGCAGTCAAACGCGCCCAGCAGGTTCAACTTGCCCTGGTTTTCCGTGGCCGCGTCGCACAGCGCGATAACCTCGATATTCATGCCGGCAATCTTAAGCGTCAGGGTGCCGCGGGCGAGCCATTTCTTCCGGCGCCGAGCGCCCTTCACTCGGACACTTCCTCGACCAACACCGCGCCGCGCCGTCCGGTCCGGCCCCATTTCACCTCGGTGAGCAACATCAGCATGGATCCGCCAATCAAGGCGGCGCTGATCCAGCCCAGCTTCGCGATCGGCAGCACGCGGATGAGTTGGAACGCCACCGCCGGCGCGACCACACCCCGCACCCCGGTGAAAAAAGTATGCACCGACATATAATCCGCCACCCGTTCCGGCGGCGCGAATTTGGTGACCCACAAACTCCAGGCCACGTCGCCGCCTGCGTTGGAAATGCCAAAGACAATGGCCCCGAACACCAAGCCCGGCGTGTTATGACTCGTGAAAAACGACACAATGCCCAGCCCAAAACCGAAGTTCACGATGACCCGCAGCGAGAAGAAATTCATCCGGTCGAACAGCCACCCCCAGATGGGGCTCATCACCAGCCGCGCGAGGTTGGGAATCACGCCGACCAGCAACGCGACAAGGCTCACGTCCAGCGCCAGCCCGTAACGCGGGTTCGCGAGATATTCCACGCGCAGCGGAATCATCATTAAATTGGCAAAGCCCATCAACATCCAGGCCCCCAATGTCCAGCGAAACAACCGGTCCTCCCGCACAAAGCGCATCGCCCGGAACGGATGCGTGCCGCCCACGACCGTCAACGCCTGCGACGGGCAGCGCGACAAACAGAAACTGCCGAACGCGTACGCGAGCGCGAACACCAGCAGGAGCCAGCGGAATCGCGAAATGTTGGCGCCGGACAATGCCGTGCCCGCCAACTGGCTGAATCCCGCGGCCACGCCGATGCGGATCATCATGGCTTTGGAAAACAACCGGCCGCGGTCGGATTCGGGATAATTCTCCTGATAAATCTGGGTCATCAGGGGAATCACCGCCGCCGAGCAGGCCATCGCCAGCACGCTGCCCACGACAAATACCGGCAAGACCGGCCACAGCCACGTCACCAGGAAACACGCGG
>JAYUBJ010000462.1:0-4620 GCA_043740915.1 Verrucomicrobiota bacterium | reverse complement strand
ACCTAACTTTTAGCCGAACCGCACTCGTTCAAAACAAACCGTTCGCTGTTGATTGAACTATTTCGCCGTTCACACATTCGACCCGCTCCAGTTGAGTTTTTGGCCCAGGGTTTGGAAAAATGAACTGCCGTCGAGCCGCACCAACCGCACGGAACGGCGGCTGCGCACGATGGTCACGGATTCGCCGCGCGGCAGGTCGCCCAGCATTTCGCCGTCGGCGGCCAGCATGATCTCGGGTTTTTCACTGAGCGCCTTGACTTGCAACGTCGCGTTGAGGCCAAGGATCACCGAGCGGTTGGAAAGGGTGTGCGGACAGATCGGCGTGAGTGTGAAGACTTCCGCTTCCGGGCTGACAATCGCGCCACCTGCGGCCAGCGAGTAGGCGGTCGAGCCGGTGGGCGAACTGATGATCAAGCCATCGCAGCGGTAGCGGGTCAGCAACTGGCCATCGACCGACACCTCGAGCTCGATCAAGCGCGAGCCGGCGCCGCGGCTGATGACGAAATCGTTGAGGGCGCGTTGCAGCAATGGCTGGCCGCGCACCTCCCCGGTCACTTTGATCAGCGGGCGCGATTCAAGGGTGAACTCGCCCGCCCAGACCCGCGCCAGCGCCGCGCTGAGTTGTTGCGAAGAAACCGCGGTGAGAAAACCCAGGCCGCCAACGTTGATGCCGAGGATGGGGGTATGGGAACCGGCGATGTCCCGTGCGGCGCGCAGCATCGTGCCGTCGCCACCGAAAACGACGAGCAGGTCGGTCTGGCGCGCGAGCGTGGCGGCGTCGGGACAGACGACGCAGCGCAAACGGGCCATCTCCGCCGTGGTGGTTTCCGTCAGGACGGTGCGTCCGCTGCGGGCGATGAGCGCGGCGGCCTTCTGCACGGCGGCGCGGCAGGAGAGTTTCGCCGTGTTCGCGATGAGGCCGACGCACTTGATTTTTTCAGCCAATTTTTTCAAGCAACACCAAGAATTCCTTATTGCCGGCCGGGCCGAGCAGCGGCGATTCCGTCACGCCACGCCACGCCAGCCCCGGCAGGGACTTCACGAACGCTTCCAACTCGACCAGCACCCGGCGGTGAATGGCGGGATCGGTAATGACGCCCGCGCCTTTGTCCGCCTCGGCCTTGCCGGCCTCGAACTGCGGCTTGACCAGCGCGACGATCCTACCGGAAGCGCGCAGCAATGCAATGCCGGGCGGCAGAATCTTGCGCAGCGAAATGAACGAACAATCCGCGACGATCAAATCCACGGGCACGAACGGCGGCGGAAATTTCGCCGGCGTCAGTGCGCGGGCGTTGGTTTTTTCCATCACCACCACCCGGGGGTCGCGGCGGAGTTTCCACGCGAGCTGGCCGTGGCCGACATCAACGGCGAAGATTTTTCTGGCGCCGCGTTGCAGCAGGCAATCGGTGAAGCCGCCCGTGGACGCGCCGAGGTCAACGGCCGTCAGACCGGTGGCGTCGAGGTGAAAATGATCGAGGGCATGCTCGAGTTTGTGGCCGCCGCGGCTGACGAATTGCTCCGGCGTGGCGAGTTCGAGCAGGTCGGCGGGCCGCACGGCATCGCTCGGTTTGCGCGCGGGATGGCCATTGATTTTGACCTGCCCGGCCATGATGGCGCGCTGGGCTTTCTCGCGGCTGTCGCACAGGCCGCGTTCCACGAGGATTTGATCGAGGCGAAACATGTAAACGCGGAACTCGGAAATCAAGCGACTCATCCACGTCCGTCCCGGTCGTTGGCTGGAGGGGCTTGTTGAGTGCGAATGGGGACATTCATTCGTTGATGTCTTTTAGAACCCGGCGTATCAATCGAGGAAAGGTAATTTTCGCATCGAACCAATAGTTCCCGCCCACCAGAAAGAACCAGCCCAACGTAATTGGTCCAACTGGGAACGGATCTCGCGTAGAAATTACCACGAATAGGGCAGCCAGAGCCAAGGTGACGGTGGGGAACATAATGAGCCTTCTGAAATTGAGATAGTAACTAACTACTAGGACATCGTTCACTACCCTGGTCTTGATCTCCCCATTGATTCCGAACAATGGTTTCCAGTTTGTGCCAAAGCTGAACAATTCAAGACCGGGACCCTCAAACGAAATTGTCTCTTCTTCAACCGTGACTAGGTTACTCCCCAATTCAACCAATTCGTCTGCCATGGACGTCACAAAAAGGGTTCTGTCCCTTTCTGGGTTCAAATGAGCATTCCATTCTATTTCACCAGAAAAATCGATGGGGAATGGCATTGGTAAATCTCAGGCACCCGCCATTGACCCGCCGGCACCAGCGGGCATTCCGCGTTCCGCGTTCCGGCTTCCGCGTTGGTTCAGGCCTTGCCTTCAGCGATGCGCCGTTGGGCGTCGCGGTAGGTGAGCAGAAACAGGCCATTGTCCGCGATGACCGGTTGAATGATCTGGGCGAGGGTGGCGGCGTCCGCGCGGTTGACCACGGCGTGGACGCTCTGCTGGTAGGCCTGCATGGGGTGCATCGTCTGAAAACTGTCGCCGATTAAGATAATGGTGGCATGGCGGCGCATGCTCATGGGCATGGTTTGCAGGTTTTGGAGCGTCGTGTTTTCAGCCGCGGTGGCGGCCCAGAACAGTTCATCGATGATCACCAACTGGAATTGGATGGCGGAGAACCGGGTCAGAAAATCGGCCGCGCTGGTGGCGCCGAGCGACTTGTAACCGAGATCGTTGACGACGGCCTGGATGCTGGCCAGCCATTCGTCGTTGCACATGGCCAGCAAGGCCGGCTTGTCTTCGGGGCGGATGAACTCGAATTCGGCCATGGCTTATTTGAGTTTGAGCTTTAGCGAGGGCGGGGGTGGGGCGGGACCGCCACTCGGTTTATATTCTTCTTTTTTCATGCCGAGGTTGCCCACGGACGTGGTCTGCTCGCCGCGCGCCTTTTTGATGTTATCAATCTTGCGGGTGACGGGGCCTTTCTTGTTGCAATTCAGCAGCGCGCTCTCCTCCGTGATGATCCCCTGCTCGAAGGCGTCCACGCAGGCGCGGTCAAAGGTGCGCCAGCCGAAAGTGTAGCTGGCCTCGATGATTTCGTGGAACGTTTTGCCCTCGCTCTCGCCCATGACGATGCTGTCCTTCACGCGCATGTTGTTGCCCATGATTTCGAGCACCGCATGCCGGCCGCCACCGACCTTGGGCGCCAGCTTCTGGCAGACGACCCAGCGCAAGGTGTCCGCCAGGCGGATGCGCACCTGCTCCTGCTCCTCGGTTTCAAACATGCCGAGGATACGGTTGATGGTCTGGCCCGCATCGATCGTGTGCAGCGTGCTCACGACCAGGTGGCCGGTTTCCGCCGCGCTCAAGCCGAGTTCCACGGTCTCGCGATCCCGCATTTCGCCGACGAGAATGATCTTGGGGGCCTGCCGCAGCGCGGCGCGCAGCCCGCTGGAAAACCGGTCGAAATCCGTGCCCAGCTCGCGCTGGTTGAAGGTGGCCTTTTTCTGCGGATGGACGAACTCCACCGGGTCTTCCAGCGTGACGACGTGGATGGATTTGGATTCATTAACCTCGTTGAGCAACGCGGCGAGCGTGGTGGACTTGCCGGATCCGGTGGCACCCGTAACGAGCACGAGGCCGGTCTTCTCCTTCGCCATTTGGAGGAAGATGTCCGGCAGTTTGAGGTCTTCCAGCGTCGGAATCTTCGTGTTCAGCCGACGCAACACGCAGGAGTAATTGCCACGCTGCGAAAAGAGGTTCACGCGGAAGCGGGCCCGGCCGGTCAGAAAATACGAGGAGTCGCACGAGCCGGTCTTGAGCAGGTCCTCCGTGAGGCGGCGCGAACCGCCGAGCAGGTTCAGCGCGATCGTCTCCGTCTGGAACGGCGTGAGTTTCTCCACCGGCGGCTCGATGGCGACGGGCACGAGTTGCCCGGCCGACTCCACCTGGAGCGGCTTGTCCACCGTGATGTTCAAGTCCGACACATCCTTGCCCAAGTCGAGCATGGTCCCGAGAATGTAATCGAGTTCGTTGCGGCGCATAGTTCAGGTGGAACGATTACGGCGAGGCTGGAAACCGCGGGCGGGCGGGCCGTCGTGCCCGCCTCGCATCGGATTAATCCACATCACCATTGGCTTTCGCTTCTTCTTGTTCTTCCTTCGTCAGGAACGGGAAGAATTTCTTTTTGTCGAGGCATTTGGCAAAAGCGTCCTGAGGGGCGATGCGTCTCATTTTGAGATGGTCCATGATGGAGTCATCCAGCGGGCAGTTGCCCAGTTTCTTGCCGACCTGGATCATGCCCGGAATCTGGTGCGTCTTCGCCTCGCGGATCATGTTCGCGATGGCGGTGGTGCAAACCAGGATTTCCAGTGCCGCCACGCGGCCTTTCTTGTCAATGCGCTTGAACAAGTTTTGCGCCACCACTCCCTTGATGGCTTCGGAGAGCGTGGCGCGAATCTTATTCTGCTGGTCGGCGGGAAACACGTCAATGATACGGTCAATCGTCTTTGCGGCACTGGAAGTGTGCAGCGTGCCGAAGACCAAGTGGCCCGTGCTGGCCGCCGTGAGCGCCAGTTCAATGGTTTCCAAGTCGCGCATTTACCGACCATAATGATGTCCGGGTCTTCGCGCAACGCGCCCTTGAGCGCGGAGCTGAACGACT
>JAYUBJ010000461.1:0-14403 GCA_043740915.1 Verrucomicrobiota bacterium | reverse complement strand
CGACGGTTTCAACCCTTTTTCCTTCAGCTTCGCGGCGATGAAGCGATCAATGTCATTTCGTACGAATCCCTTGTCCGAGACCTCGGGAGGCGCGATCTTCTCCGGTTTTATGTAAGCCCAGTGCGGCTGCCAGGCCGCGCCCTGCTCGACCCAGCGGCGGAGCAAGGTGATCTGCTCGGGCGTCAGTTTCTTGCCCGTTTCCGGCGGCGGCATTTTCTCGTCTTTGTCCCGCGTGGTGATGCGCTGGATCAACGAGCTCTTGCGCGGCTGGCCCGGCACCACGGCGATCTTGCCGGATTTGAGCGGCTTGGCGGCGATTTCTGGCAAGTCGAGGCGCAGGCCGGCCTTGGCCTGTTTGGCGTCGGGCCCGTGGCACTTGTAACAGTTATCGGAAAGGATCGGCCGGATGTCGTGGTTGAAATCCACCTTGCCGCTGCCGCTGGTTGCCGCGGGCGCGACGGTGCTGTTCGCCAGCAAAACCATGACGGCCGCAAGCTCCAACCTCATCAAGTCAAAACGATTCAGCTTCATATTTTCGGCAAATCACTGTGACCCTAATCCAGCGGGCGCTATTCAGGCGAGAATTTCCTTCACCACATGCCCATGCACCTCGGTGAGACGGAAGGGCCGGCCCTCGAAAGTGTGGGTGAGCTTTGTTGCCTTCCGTAAATCTGAACTCCTGTGGAACGCCTGGTTCCACTCAGAGGCGCCGCAGGCGGATGTCGCGCAACGCGGCGCGGGTCTGGTAAGCGGCGATCCCGAAGGGCAGCGAGTTTTCAATCTCGCCGAACCGCAGACTGATCTTGTGGCCCGCGGTTTCCACATCGACCAGCTTGTCGTCGTCGATCCAGGCCTCGATCTTCCCCGGGGTCACGCGCACGCGAATACGATGCCATTTGTTGCGCTCGAATTTCATGAACTTGGTCGTTTCATTTTCCGAGGCGTCGGCGCCGTCGATGCTGGAAATACCCACCACGGCACCGCCCCAGCCGCCGACGATGAAGCTGGCGGACGACGGGCCGACGGGAAAGGTGACGCCGCAGAAGAAATCGCTGCCGTCGAGTTTCATCGCCTCAAGGGCGACTTCGTAATTCATCTTGGGCAGATCCGCGATATTCGTTAGAGTGATCCCGGACAAACCATCGCTCATCTCCAGCACGAGGGCGCTTTTGCCGTCTTTGAAGGGGTTCTCGACCTTGACCTGGCCTTGCGACGCAAACGTGGACGGCTTCCAACCGGCGAGCGTTTTGCCATCGAACAGATTTTTCCAATCGTTCGTGGCGGCATTTTTCGGCGGACTGGCTTTGGCGGCCGATTTTTCCTGCGCTGGCAACGGGGGGGAGACAGACAGCAACGCGGCAGCGGTTAGGGCCGACAGAAGCGCCGAGGAGATTCGAGGGGTGGGGTTCGAGAATTTCATGGTGCCAAACAATTTTGGGTGATTGAGTTGGTATAATATTTGCCAGGGCGGGCTGGCGCGCCAGAAATATTTTGCTGAGAAATATTTTGCGCACCACGTCAACGGCTGACCGCCAGGATCACCGCCCCCACCACGGCGACCACGCCGCCGAGCACCGACCGGGCGCTGGGCCGCTCGCCTTCCATCTGGTGCGCGAACGGGATGATGACCAGCGGCGTGATGGCCACGATCGGCAGCACGATGCCGGTGGACGTGGACATCAGGGCCGATTGGAAACAACTCACGCCGAGAGCGGGTCCCACGAGGCCATTCAGCAACACCCACGGCCAGGCGCGCCGCCATCTTTCCCCGCGCGTGGACGGCGGCAAGGAATCGTCCCCCTTGGTTTGTTTGATGGCGTGCACTTTCACCGCGAGGAGAAAGAGACCCGCGACAATGACGCCACCGATGATGCGTTGATAGGCGGCGTTGATGCCGTCAAGATGTTCACCGGCCAGTTGCGCGATGGCATTGGCTTTGCGGCTGATGACCGCGCCGCCACCCTGGCCCAACGCGGCCAGCACGCCGAAGAAAACGCCGGGCACAAATTGCCTGGGTGACAATTTTAAATGCTCGCCCGGCGCCAGCGCGATGGCCACACCGACCAAAATGGTGGCCCCGCCAAAGATTTGCAGGGTGGTGAGCGTGGTGCCCAGCCAGAGCCATTCCGTCACGGCGGCGACCGGGGCGGCGAGACATTGCACAAGCAAAATGCTCAGGCGCGAGCCCAGGCGGGGCAAGGTTTGAAACAGCGCCACGTCGCCGCCGAAACCGATGCAACCGCTCAACAGGAAGACGGGAAAAGCCGTCCCTGCCAGGCCGACGCCCCAGAGATGCGAGTAAGTTCCCAGCAACAACGTGGCGAAGAGGAGCCGCCAGAAATTGGCCTCCGTGCCGCCCAATAATTTGGCGGTGCGCGTGCCCGTCACCGCGGAAATGGAAAACAAAACCGTCGTCAAAAACGCCCAGATCATGCCGGCCGGTAGTGTGTCGTTGCCCCCGGGCTTGTCACGCCTGGAGTGCGCGCACATTGCCTGCGGGGTGCCGTTCAATTTCTTGCCAGGGAGTCCGGGAGAATCAAGAGTGCGTGAAAAGACCTGCAGCGTACGGCTCAACCGGACCGCAAGTTGTCCCAACTCGCAGCGCGTGGGAGAACTGAGGCAGCCCGGGTAAATTTCTACGCGGGTTTGCTGGCGACGCGCTGCGGTTTGGGACAAACCGCGGTCCGGGGCACAGCCCGGAACACGGGGCGATGACGCCCCGGGAACTCGCAGCCGAGGACGGCTGCGCTACCGGGACAGTTCCTGCGGCTGTCGGGGCCAAACAAAGTTTGTAATTTTGCGCTGAACCGGCGACTTTGCCGACGATGAAATTGGAAACCGAAACGCACGCCGGACAAGACGCGGCTTCGACGGCGGCGCGTTCCGCCACGAACTTTGTGTTGTATGACGATCAGTGCCCGCTCTGCACTTTCCAGATGAAGGTTTTGACGTGGCTCGACTGGTTCAACGTGGTTACCTGGCTGCCGATTTCAGAACCGCGCGCGGCTGCGGTCGCGCCGGGGTTGACGCGGGAAGATTTGTTGGAGGCGATTCATTGTGTGGCCAAGGACGGGCGGATTTACCGGGGGGCGCGCTGTTTCCGGTTTGCTGGCATGCGCATGCCATTGCTGGTGCCGGTCGCGTTGGTGCTCTGGATTCCCGGCGTGATCTGGGTGGCGGAGAAGTTTTATGTCCTGGGAAGCCGGAACCGGCTGCTGTTGAGCCGGATATTTGGCTGCAAGGGCGCTTGTGCGATCATGCCGGAGCGGAAGCGCGGCCATGCAACGCCAGCCCCGCTCGATGTCGTGAAATAAAATCGGACGCGTTGACACGTGGGCGGAACTCACGGTAAGCCGGTCGTATTTCTCGATCCCTGCAAGCGTCAAACTCGTCGGCTTGACGGTGCGGTTCAACCCCGGCCGGGGTTGCTCGTTTTAGCACCCGTACCGTGGTTACACCCACGGCTACTCAAATTGAAACCCTCCGGGTTTCGATCATCACTGACGTCAGGATTGGAAGAAAATGGGCTGCGCGCGCGTCGTGCCTGGCCGGGTGCAAAACAGGGGTGCAAAACAGGGGTTGACAAACTGTCATAACTGCCGAACAAGTGTATTTGTGGTTTCAACAGCGTCCCCGACGCCTCATGGAAAGCGAGCTGTATGATATCGAATGAACGGCCCTCACCCTACGGTCAGCGTCCCCACTATTCCTCCGCGCCCAAACCCGCCGTGGCCGAGGAAACCATCAAGACCGAAAAGCTGCAGATCGAGCGCAAGACCTTTGTTTTCACGCTCAAGGAAAATCCGCGCGGACGCTTCCTCCGCATCACCGAGGACGTCGGCGGCCGGCGCGACAACATCATCGTGCCCTCGACCGGCCTGGAGGAATTTCAAAAGGTGCTGAGCGAGATGGTGAAGGCTGCGGCGGAAACCCCGTAGAAATCCCCGGAATAGACTCGGCGCCGGTCACCGTTTTGCCGCGGCGCCCGCGGGCTTGCGTTTCTTCTTGGTTTTGACCTTCGTCGCGTCGCCCCACAGGCCTTCCAAGTCGTATTGCGCCCGGGCCTCGGCACGCATGATGTGCACCATGACATCGAAAAAATCGAGCACCACCCAGGCGTCCTGCTCGCCGCCCTGGCTGGCACTGGGCCGCAGCCCGTGCTCGTCGCGGAGCTTGTCCACGAGCTCGTGCATGATCGCGCGGAGATGCGGCTCGCTGGTGCCGGTGACGATGACAAAGTAATCGGTGATGGAGGAAACGGCGCGCACGTCGAGCACCACGATGTTTTCCGCCTTCTTGTTGTCGGCCAGTTCCCGGCAAAGCTGGGCCAGTTTTTTTGATTCCATTCTGAGGGAGGATGCCTGACGCGAGCTCAAAGATAAAGCCTTTCGTTGGCAATCACCTCGGCCACCGCGCTCGGCACCAGCCAGTCGATGGCCAGACCGGCCTTCACCCGCTGGCGGATCTGCGACGACGATACCCCCAACGGGAACCCATGCAACGCCCGACCGCGAAAGGGATGCGGCAGCTCGGTCGCCGGTTCGCCCGGCCGGGGAATGACGATGAACTCCACGAGCCGGGCTAGTTCGTCCGCCTCGCGCCACTTCGACAACTGGGGCACCAGATCGCTGCCGATCAAATAGAACAGTTTGGCTTCGGGGAAACGGCTGGAGTAATGGCGCACGGTATCGATACTGTAGGAGAAGCCGCCGCGCGTGATCTCCTGCTCATCGATCTTGTATTGCGTCTGTCCGGCCAGTGCGAGCCGGAGGAGGCGGAGTCGTTGCGCCGCCGGCGCGGGCTGGAAGCCGGGCTTCAAGGGAGACTGCGCGGTGGGGATGAAATAGAGCCGCGCGAGCTCTACTTCTTCGCGCGCCGCCTGGGCCACCAGCAGGTGGCCCAGCGTGACCGGATCAAATGATCCGCCAAACAAACCGATGCGTTCCATGAAGCAAGGCTAACGGCTGCCAGCCGGAGGCGACAGGCAAAAATATTAACAGCACCGGTTCACGCCTTTGAAGCGTTGCTCGGTGACTTGCGCGTAAAGCTGCTTCTGCGCGTCGGCGTGCTCCGGCTTGGCGCAGCCGCAAAGACCGATGGCGTGCTGCGCGCGCTCCAGTTGCGCTTCGCCGGAAAGTTCCCGCGCCAAGGCGAACGCCACCGCGAATAGGCTGAACAAACGCAACGGCTGCCCCTCCGCCACTGCGTAATCCGGGAGCCAGACCGGCTCGGTTTCACACAGTGCCGCCAGACGTTTGCGAGCGAGGAGCAGAATCCATTCGCGCACGCTCAACAACACGAGGAGCACAACGAGAATAAGAAAAGTCCCGGCCACAACGGCGTCGAGAAGGTTGTTGAACCGCAAGGTCCGGTTATTGCGCAAAACTTTCTGCGCCGCCGCCACGGCCAGGGCGTCGCCGGTGGTTTGCGCCGCAGTGACGGCCTGCTGTAATCCCGGCAATTTGTCGTCGAGCTCGCGCGCGATTTGCAGGAAGCCGACGCGGGGAAATTTTGGATTAGGTTGCTCGTGGAAGATTTTTTGCACACCCGCGGTCATCGTCACCGCGAGGAGCCACACCAGGGGAATCAGGGTGATCAACGCGAAAGCGGGTGAGCGCCGGGTAGCCCCGTTCGCTGAATCCGCGCGTTGAGTCTGGCCGATCCCGGCCGAACCGGAGTTCGGCGCTCCCTTCAAGGTCATTTTCAAAATTACCGTCGTCGCCAGGCACAGCGCGATGGCCGCGAGGAGTTGGTTGGCGATGCCGAAAAGCGGCCAGAGCGAGTTGATGCCCCCGAGCGGATCGCGCACACCCTGGATGAGGAAATATCCCCAGCCCGCGACGATCAGCACGCTGGCCAGCACGTTGGCGGCGACGCTCCGGGTATCACCGAGTGGTTTCCAAAGACTTCCCAGCACGTCTTGCAGGATGTAGCGGCCCACGCGCGTGCCGGCATCGAGCGTCGTCAGGATGAACAACGCCTCGAACATGATGGCAAAGTGATACCACAGATCGAGCCAGCGACCATGGACCGCCTTGGAGAAAATCTGCGCCATACCCACGGCGAGAGTCGCCGCGCCGCCGGTGCGACCGAACAGGGTGTCTTCGCCCATCTCCTTCGCGAGTTCTTGCATCTGGCCGACCTGCACGGGGAAGCCGAGGCTGGTCACTTTCGCGACGGTGACGGCGGCTTCGCCCTTGATGTTCATGCTGAGATAAATGCCCGGATCGAGCGTGCAGGCGGCGATGAGCGCCATGATGGCGACCAGCGATTCGAGGCACATGGCGCCGTAGCCGATGGGCCGTGCATAGCTTTCGCGCGTGATGAGCTTGGGCGTGGTGCCGCTGGCAATCAGCGTGTGAAACCCCGAGATCGCGCCACAAGCAATGGTGATGAAGCAAAACGGAAAAAGTTTTCCGGGAATCACCGGGCCGGAGCCATCAATGAACTGGCTGATCGCGGGCATTTTCAGATTTGGCAGCACGAGAAACACACCGAGGGCCAGCGCGAAAATGGTGCCGAGCTTCATGAAGGTGCTGAGATAATCGCGCGGCGCGAGCAACAGCCAGACCGGCAGCACGCTCGCCGCGATGCCATACACAATGATGGCCCACGCCAACGGTTCCTCCTGGAAACGAAATATTGATGCCCAGTCCGCATGGCCGTGAACATATTGACCGCCCCACACCGCCAGGAGGAGCAGCACCACGCCGATGGCCGAAGCCTCCATCACTTTGCCGACGCGCCAGAAACGCAGGTATCCCCCCATGAACATTGCGATCGGGATCGTGGCGCCGACGGTGAAGACGCCCCAGGGACTTTCCGCGAGCGTCTTGACGACGACCAACCCGAGCACCGCGAGCAGAATCACCATGATCGCGAGAATGGCCACCAGCGCGATGACGCCGGCGCTGGTGTTGAGTTCTTCCTTCACCATTTGGCCGAGCGATTTTCCATTACGGCGCATGGAACAGAAGAGAATGATGAAATCCTGCACCGCGCCGCCGAGCACCACGCCGATCAAAATCCAGAGCGCACCGGGCAGATAGCCAAATTGCGCCGCAAGCACCGGCCCCACGAGTGGCCCCGGCCCGGAGATCGCGGCGAAGTGATGGCCGAAGACGATCCATTTGTTCGTCCTCACGAAATCCTTGCCGTCATCGTGGACTTCGCACGGCGTGGCGCGGCGGTCGTCCAGCATCAGGACGCGCACGGCGATCCATTTGGAATAAAACCGGTAGCCCACGGCATAGGAGCACAGGGCGGCGATGAGGATATAGACGGAGTTGATTTCCTCGCCTCGATGGAGGGCGAGCGTGAGGTAGGCCCAGGCGCCGAACAGGGCGACCCCGAGCCAGGCCAGATTGGCGGCAGTTTTTTTCATCGCAGACGCTCTCGCGGCATTCCGAACGCGGCCATCATACGGATTGGCGTCACGCATTCAACTGCCAACCGGTGAAGGGAGTAACATGAGGATGGCTCTGCGATGATCGGATTGGCCTGCGACGGGATGGCCTGCTCCCTCCCCCCCATGGTGGGGCAAGACTCTGTCGAGCCCTGACTGCCGACGCAGGAGGCGCGAGCGGAGCGAGTATCTCCACCGGACGTGGCGGAAAGTGGGAAAAGCTCGCTCGGCTCGCCTTGCTGCGCTCGAGATAGGGTTCGACGGAGTCTCACCCCACCGGGGGAGGGAGCAAACGTGTTCGTGTCCGGGAAACTTCCAAACTCGATCCCGACGCACCTTTGCCAAGCTGCCCAAAACTGAGCTGAGCCCGGCGAAAACAAACCTCTCCATTTAATCTTGACGAAAGAAATGGGCTGCGAAAAGTTCTCTGTCACGAAACCGACTCCCTAGAATGTGGTTGAATTGTAGAGTGGTATTGGCATCTCCTCACGAGAAACGACATGGGCATACAGAACCGAAACTACATGAAGCGCCCGTCGGCCGATGACGACGACCGGCTCGCGTCGTCGGACGATTCCAGAGTGGAGGCGTTCCTCACGGGTTTTTTGCAGCGGCATCCACGGTTCTTCATCCACGTGGGCATCGGCCTCGCCGTCCTGGTGGTCGTCGCGATCGTGGCAGCCAAGTTGACGACTAAAAGTCAGTAATCATGCGCAGTACGTCGCCGCAGCCATTCCAACCAGAAAAAATAAGCGGTTGACACTCCGGGGGGGTTTTGGTGTTATCACCGTCCCTTTGATGGGAAATTTATGTACGCTGTACTAGAAACCGGTAGCAAACAATATCGTGTCACCGCGGGTGACACGCTGGAAATCGAACGCCTCGAGGTCGAAGCCGGCCGGCCATTCACTTTTGACCGCGTGTTGCTGGTCAACAACGAAGGCCAGCTCAAGATCGGCTCGCCCACGGTGCCGGAGGCCAGCGTCGTGGCGGACGTGGTGAAGCACATTCGCGGCGAGAAAAAAGTCACTTTCAAGATGAAACGCCGCAAGGGCTATCACAAGACCACCGGGCATCGCCAGGAGTTGACGGTCGTCAAGATCACGGAAATCAAAGGATAATTTTATGGCACACAAGAAAGGCCAGGGCAGCATCCGCAACGGGCGCGACAGCGTCAGCAAGCGGCTCGGCGTAAAGGAATTTGGCGGCGAGGTCGTCACCGCCGGCAGCATTCTCATCCGGCAGCGCGGCACCAAGTTCGCGGCGGGCAAGAATGTCGGCATCGGCCGCGACTGGACTTTGTTCGCCCTCGTGGATGGCAAAGTCAGTTTCGACAAGGGCCGCCGACGCGTGCATGTCGTTCCCGCCGCTCCCGCCGCCGCCCCCGCAAGCAACTAGGTTTGCCTGGAAATATTTTCACGGCGAGGCCATTGGTCCTCGCCGTTTTTGTTTCGAGAAAGCACCGGGCCAGGAAATCAGAAATTGAGCCGGTGGTTTTTCGTTCGTAGTGCTCCGCCTTCATGGTAGGTTTCGCGGAGCAATTCTTTCATGTTCATCGATCAAGTCAAAGTTTTCGCCCGCGCCGGCCACGGCGGCAAGGGCTGCGTCGCGTTTCATCGCGAGGCCTACATTCCCAAGGGCGGACCCAGCGGCGGCAACGGCGGACGCGGCGGCAGCGTCATCCTGCAGGCGGATCACGATTTGAACAACCTCATCGGGCAGTTCTACATCCCGCGCCTGATCGCCGAGAGCGGCGAGGCGGGCATGGGCAAGGGCATGGACGGCCACGCGGGCAAAGATTTATTGGTGAAAGTTCCCTGCGGCACGCTGGTCTGGAAACTGGCCGCACCACCGCAACCGCTTGAACCCGTCGCTCCGGAAACCGAAGCGGACGACGAGGAATCCAGCAAGCCGCCGACGATGCTCTTGAGCACGGGCAAGCGGCCCATGATCCGCCACACCGGCACGGAACGGGCGATGGAAATTGACTTGTCCAAAGAGTCGGACGCGGAGCCCGCAGCGACTGGGGCCGAGCCGGGCGAGGAATTGGTGGCGGACCTCACGGAGCACGGTCAGCAGTTTGTGTTATGCAAAGCCGGACGCGGCGGACTGGGCAACCGAAATTTCGCGACCTCGCGGCGGCAGACACCGCGCTTCGCGCAGCCCGGCGAGCCGGGTGAGGAAGGGGAATACCGCCTGGAATTGCGGCTCGTCGCCGAAGTCGGCCTGGTCGGCTATCCCAACGCGGGCAAATCCACGCTCCTGGCCGCGATCTCGCACGCGCGCCCGAAGATCGCGTCGTATCCGTTCACCACGCTCCATCCACAGATCGGCATTCTCGAGTATCCCGACTGGCACCGGCTCACCGTTTGCGATGTGCCGGGACTCATCGAGGGTGCGCATCGCAACGTGGGTCTCGGCCACGCTTTCCTGCGCCACATCAAGCGCTGCAAAATCCTGGTGCTGCTGCTCGACATGGCCGGCGTGGATGGCCGCGCGCCGTGGGATGATTACAAACAATTGTTGGAGGAATTGGGCCTGCACGATCCCACCTTGCTTGAGAAACCGCGGCTGGTGGTCGCCAACAAAATGGACGAAGCGGTGGCGGAGGAGAACTTGAAACAATTCAAGCGCAAGATTCGCAAGACGCCCGTGCTGCCCCTCTCGGCCGCATTTGGCGAAGGGATCGATAAATTCAAACAAACCATCCGCGCGGCGGTGGCGGATGCTTCGCAAACGTAATTCTTGATCTATGCTTAAAGCTGGCATCGTCGGTCTGCCCAACGTGGGCAAGTCCACCCTCTTCAACGCCGTCACCCGCACGCGCAAGGCGGAGGCGGCCAATTATCCGTTCTGCACCATCGACCCGAACATCGGCATCGTCACGGTGCCGGACGACCGTCTTTACGTGCTCCAGAAAATCGCCAAGACGGGCGTGGTCATTCCGGCGGCGGTGGAATTTGTGGACATCGCGGGCCTCGTCAAAGGCGCGGCCCAGGGGGAAGGATTGGGCAACAAATTCCTGAGCCACATCCGCGAGGTGGATGCCATCGTGCAGGTCGTACGGTGCTTTGAGGACGAGGATATTCATCATGTGGCGGGCAACATTGATCCGGTGCGCGACATTGACACCATCACGACCGAGCTGGCGTTGGCGGATTTGGAAGCGGTGAAGAAGCGGCTTGGCAGCGTGGCCAAGGACGCCAAGCGCGGCGACAAGATTGCGATCGCGGAAGAAGCGGTTTTGAAAAAGCTCGAGCCGCACTTGGATACCGGCAAGCCGGCATTGTTGCTGGCCTTGACGCCCGAGGAAAAGATTATTTCCAGGGGGTTTTATTTGATGACCGACAAGCCGACGATTCTGGCGGCGAACGTAAAGGAAGCGGACCTGGCGACGGCAGACCAAAATCCGTTTGTGCTCAAGGTGCGCGAATACGCCAAAACGCACATTGGTTGCGAGACGGTGGTCATCAGCGCGCAGATCGAGAGTGATTTGACCGACCTCACGCCGGAGGAGGCGATGGCGTTTCTCAAGGAACTCGGCGTGGACGAATCCGGGGTGGGCGCGTTGATTCGCGCGACGTATCATTTGCTCGGTCTCCGCACTTATTTCACCGCCGGCGAAAAGGAAGTGCGGGCCTGGACGATTCACGCGGGCGACACGGCGCCGAAAGCGGCGGGCGTCATTCACAGCGATTTCGAGCGCGGCTTCATCAAAGCGGAGACGGTGGCATATGAGGATTTGGTGAAGCTCGGGTCCGTGGCCGCCGCCCGCGAGAAGGGTCTTTACCGCATGGAAGGCAAGGAATATGTGGTCAAGGACGGCGACGTGCTGTTGTTCAAGTTTAACGTCTAGAACCAATCCGGATCCGTAACCTTTTCCGTCTGGGCACGTCTGTCTGGGGAGCGGGCGTCCGAGAGCGGACCCCGGTGCGGACAACCAAAACCTCCAAACTACATACCAGCCAATGAAGACAAACACCAAGATTCTCCTGACGACCTTCGCCCTGGCGGGCGCGTTATCCCTGGCCCTTACCACAGGTGACGCCCAGACGGCCCCGGCCGCGCCCAAGGGCAAAGGCAAAGAAGGAAAGGAAAAGCTCGAACATCACCCGGTCATCCATCGAGCCATCGCGGAATTGGAAGAAGCCAAAAAGCACCTGGAGCACGCCGACCATGATTTTGGCGGACACCGCAAGCAGGCACTGATTGATTGCGACAAAGCCCTCGTACAACTGAGGCTGGCGTTGCAATTCGACAAGAAATAATCCGGCTGCTTCCTGCGGTCGTCAGTTTTTTGTTTGCCAACGGGCGGCCAGTCGTGAACATGGGCTGAAGTGCCTATGAGAAAACCATTGTTGATCGGTCTGTTGTGTCTGCTCGCGGCGCTGCCGTTTCGCAGCGAGGCGCAGGGCAAGGTTGAGTTCAAGCGCACCGAGGATGTCATTTATGGCCGCAAGTTTGGCACGGCCCTGACGCTGGATGTCTTCCAACCCGAGAAGCCGAACGGCGCGGGTATCATTTTTGCGGTCAGTGGCGGTTGGTTTTCCAGCCACGAAAATATCGATCGCAATGGTTACCAGCCGTATCTTTCGCGCGGTTACACGATTTTCGCCGTGGTGCATGGTTCCAATCCCAAGTTCCAGATCCCGGAGGTCACCCAGGACATGCACCGCGCCGTGCGGTTCATCCGGGCCAACGCCGCCAAGTATGGCCTCGACCCCAACAAGCTGGGGGTGACCGGCGGCAGCGCTGGCGGGCATCTCTCGCTCACGTTGGGGACGCAGGGTGGCAAGGGAGCTGCGGACGCGAAGGACCCGATTGACCGCGAGAGCAGCGCTGTCCAGTGCGTCGCCTGTTTCTTTCCGCCCACGGATTTTCTAAACTATGGCAAGGAAGGCGAAGATGCCGTGGGGGTGGGCACCCTGAAAGATTTCAAAACCGCATTCGGCGCGCGCTCCGAAACGGCGGAAGGCCGCCAAAAATTGGGCCGGGAGATTTCGCCGATTTATTTCATCACGCCGACCATGCCGCCGACATTGATCGTGCATGGGGACGCCGACAAGCTGGTGCCGATCCAGCAGGCGGAAAGTTTCGTGAAGCAGGCGGAGGCGGTGGGCGCGAAGGCCAAGCTCATCACGAAGGCCGGCAAGGTTCATGGCTGGGCGGAGATGGGCCAAGACATGGTGACGATGGCCGATTGGTTTGACGAACATTTGCGCGGGATCAAGAAATAACCGGCGGGCCGATTGGACCTGAGCGCCGAGGTTCCCCAATCCCGACAACAGATTTCGAGTTGAAATAGTTGCGCCGGGAAACTACTTTGGTTTCATGCCGATTTACGAATTTCATTGTGAAAAGTGTGTGCGCGACAGCGAGATCCTGGTGCGTTCCACTTCTTGGAAAGGCACGGCCTGCCCGCATTGCGGCTCGCGCAAACTCGCCAAGAAGTTTTCCACCTTCGCTTCCAGCGTGGCCGGCGCGGAATCTTCGTGTTCCGGCATCCCCAGCTCCTGCGGCAGATGCGGCACCGGGAAACCGCACTCGCATTGAGTGGAGTCAGGTTTGCCGGCCACACACTTCCGCCGCCGTCACGCGGCTCAAGTCAGACACCACCCAGTCCGGTTGGTGCGTTTGAAGTTGTTCCAGCGTCGAACCTCCCGTGGCCACTGCCAGTACTTTTGCGTCGATGGCGCGGGCGCACTCGATGTCGAGGGGCGTGTCGCCGATGACCAGGATTTGTTCCCCGTGCAACTTCCCATCCAGCACCCGGCTGGCGCGGTCACGGGCAATGGCGGCGATCCGGTTGCGTTCCGGGTGATCGTCGCCGAAGCCACCGGTCCGGAATTCATCCCAGAGTTGGAAATGGCGCAATTTGATTTCCGCGCCGAGCCGGATATTGCCGGTGAGCAGGCCCAACAGCGGCGGCTGGGGCAGGGCCTGGAGATCGCGGAGGAATTCCCGGACCTGCGGGCAGAGGCCGCCGTCGAGCTGGCCGAGCAGATGATCGAGCCAAAAAATGTAGCACTCAAAGAAGCGCTGAAAGTTCTGCGCCGTGGGTTCGATTTGGTTTTGTTGGAAAAACTCCTGGACCAGGCCAGTGTCGGTGCGCCCGGCGAACTTGAGCCGTTCCGTGCCCTGCGGCAGGCCAAACTCGTTCGCGAACGCGCGTCCAAAGGCTTTCACCCCCGCGCCCCCGGTGCGGACCAGCGTGCCGTCGATGTCAAACAAAACCAGGCGGATCATCCCACAGTTTAGAAGGCAAGACGGGAAAGACAAGTCCGGCGGGCCATGGGTGTGGTTGCATATGGGAGCGCGGTTTGTCTCAAACCGCAGCGTGTCGCCCACCAACCAGCGGTGAAACTATCCCGAGCCGCCTTGGTTCTTCCACGCGCTGCGAGTTGGGACAACTCGCGGTCCGGGGCTACGGCAGGGCGGCGGGGACGGCGCCGGTGGACAGTTGCTTGAAATCACTGGCCCGGTCCTGGATTCTCAAGCGCAGGGTGCCGAGTATCTTCCGGCCTTCGATGTCGCCGCGGAAGAGGTGGTTAAACCAGACGCCATCCGCCAGGCGGATGCGGGTGAGGGTGAAGGCGAATTTTTGCACTGAAGCGAGCACTCCGCCCCAGCCGATGGACACTTTTTCGGTGAGGTGAAAATCGATCCGGGCCATTTCGAATTCCTCTTCATCAATCCACAGCTTGCCGGCCAACCGGTTCAGTACGCGGTCATCGATTTTCTTTTCCGCCGCGCCCGACTTGGCCACGAACGACAGCACGAAGGTCGGCCGGCCGGCCACAATTTCCCGTCCGACCAAGGCAAACCGGAATCGGCTGACGAGTTCGCGCCCTAAAATAATCCGCTGCTTGTCGGACATTTTAGCGGGCTGACTTTGGGCCAGCGACTGGCGGAACTTGCGCTCCTTTTCATCCTCCAACTTTTGTTCCTTTTCCGAAAGCGGTTTGCCATTGGCCAGGATCAGGCGCTGATAAATCCTC